>CAXNHI010000088.1:0-4300 GCA_964202195.1 Candidatus Planktophila sp.
ATGGGTGAAAGCGGCTGAAAAAGCCTTCACTTCAGCAACTGACTTAGATTCTCTCAAAGAGGCTCGCCTTGCTCACCTAGGTGACAAATCTCCAATAGCTTTGGCAAGTCGTGGGCTTGGCTCATTGCCTGCCGATCAGAAAGCTTCCGCTGGCAAGATTATTGGTGAGGGCAAGGCAGCCATCGCCGCTCTGCTTGAAATATCGACAGCAAAACTTGAGCACGAACAGAACGAGCGAGTTCTCCGCGATGAAGTCGTCGATATCACCTTGCCAGTTTCGCGTGCACATAAAGGTGGATTGCATCCCATCACGATTATTAAGAATGAGATTTCAGACTTGTTTATTGAGCAGGGTTTCTCTGTAGCTGAAGGACCCGAGCTCGAGTCAGGTTGGCTTAACTTCGACGCCTTGAATATTCCTGCAGACCATCCGGCTCGTACGATGCAAGATACATTCTTCGTCGAACCAGTTGAATCTGGAGTGGTGCTTCGAACACACACGTCACCTGTTCAGATTCGCACGATGCTCACATCAGAACCTCCAATTTATGTCATCTGCCCAGGTCGCACATTCCGTGCAGATGAACTCGATTCCACACACAGTCCTGTTTTCCATCAGGTGGAGGGACTTGTTGTCGATAAGGGAATCACGATGGCCCACCTCAAAGGAACTCTCGATAACTTTGCACGCCATATGTTCGGCCCCGATGTGACCACCAGACTTCGCCCATCGTTCTTTCCATTTACTGAGCCAAGTGCTGAAGTTGATATCTTCTTTAATAATCGCTGGATTGAGTGGGGCGGTTGTGGCATGGTCAATCCAAAGGTTCTTGAAACATGCGGGATAGATACTGATCTCTATTCAGGTTTTGCATTTGGAATGGGTCTAGAACGTACCCTCATGGTTCGTCACGGGATAGCTGATATGCATGACATTGTTGAGGGCGATCTTCGATTCACACGCCAGTTTGGAGTGGGTCTCTAACATGCGAGCACCACTTTCTTGGATCAAGGAATTTGTTGATATTCCGGCCTCGACCACTCCAGAGCAGATCTCTGATGGTCTCATCAGAGTTGGCTTTGAGGTAGAAGAAATTATTAATCAAGGTTCGGATCTCACCGGTCCACTTGTATTTGCCGAGGTGCTTAGCATCGAAGAGCTCACTGACTTTAAAAAGCCAGTGCGTTATGTTGGCCTAGATTGCGGGGAGGAAGAGACTCGCTTTGTTATCTGCGGTGCAACCAATTTCATAGTAGGTGACTTGATCGTTGCCGCACTTCCAGGAGCAGTTCTGCCAGGTGATTTCTCTATCGGGGCACGTGAGACTTACGGTAAGACTTCACATGGCATGATCTGCTCAGCCCGTGAATTGGGATTAGGCGAAGATCACTCTGGAATTATGACCTTTGCCGAAGGCACTGTCACAGTTGGTGCTGATGCGATCGAAGGATTGATGATCACTGACGTGATCTTTGATATCGCTGTGAATCCTGATCGTGGTTATGCGTTAAGTATTCGAGGGATTGCCCGTGAAGTGGCATCCTCGCAGGGGCTCGCATTCAGAGATCCCGTGGATCTACTTCGCGATGTAACTTTCCCAGAGACGGGTAAAGGCGTATCAGCAAAGATAGTCGATCCAACTACTGCATCTGTCTTCTACCTCCGCACTCTTTCTGATTTTGATCCAGCTGCTACGACTCCACTATGGATGCGACGTCGCATCGAAAAGATGGGTATGCGTGCGATATCACTCGTTGTTGATGTCACAAACTATGTAATGCTCGAACTCGGCCAGCCACTGCATGCATTCGATAAATCAAAGATCAAGGGTGGCCTTACCATCAAGCGCGCCGGTAAGTCACAACCCTTTACCACTCTCGATGGACAGATTCGACAACTCGACCCAGATGACCTGATGGTCTGTGATGATGATCAGCCGCTTGCACTAGCCGGAACAATGGGTGGAGCTTCATCTGAAATTTCTGAGAGCACAACTGAAATCGCACTCGAAGCAGTCCGCTTTGAGCCGATCTGCATTGCTAAAAATTCTCGTCGTCATATGTTGTCATCAGAGGCATCACGTCGACTTGAAAGAAGCGTTGATCCTTCACTTGCTGAGTTTGCCTCAGCACGTTTTGTACAGCTACTGACAGAGAACAGCTCTGCGCGCCACGTAGCAACGGTGGTTGCGGGCAAGCCTGTCTATGCACCAGTTGTAAGGCTCGACCCAGTATTTATTTCTCGCACACTTGGCTTTGAAATATCACCATCTAAAATTGCAGAGGTACTTCGCACTATCGGTTGCGATGTCGACGAGAAGACCTTCGAAGTGGATCCACCATCATGGAGATCAGACCTCTTGGCTGCCTCAGATCTGGCTGAAGAAGTAGCTCGCATGATCGGCTATGACAAGATTCCTTCAGTTCTACCACCTCGTCCCTTACACGCATCATTGACTTCAAATCAAAAGCGTCGTCGCGCGGTTGCGCAGATGCTTGCTAATCGTGGTTTCGCCGAAGTTCAAACTTTCCCTTTCACCAATCAAGAGACCATTGATTTCATGGGTTTTGTAGGGGAGAGGGCAGCTACGTACAAGATCGCTAACCCAATGTCCGAAGAATTCCCGTTGATGCGAGTGCATTTGGTTCCTGGCTTGATTGAAGTAGCAGCGCGGAACATCAGTCGCGGCGCAAAAGATTTTGCAATTTTTGAGATGGGATCCATATTCCGTAGTTCTCAGAAACTGGTTCCATTTATCTCACCAAATCTGGATAAGCGACCAGATCAGAAACTCATAGATGAAATATTTGCCAGCGTCCCACCACAGGGTTATCACGTCTCTGGTCTGCTAGTTGGAAAGAGCGAGAATGAAGATTGGCAAGGTAAAGCTCGTGCATACACATGGCAAGATGCGATTGCATATGCCCAAGATGTTCTTGCCCTCTGTAATCTGCAATGGACAGTGAAGCGCTCTGATTTCGCCCCTTGGCATCCGGGTCGCTGCGCTGAGCTTGTCGTTGATGGCAAGGCAGTTGCACACGCAGGTGAACTTCACCCACGAATAATTGCCAAGTATGGTCTTCCTGAACGCTCTGTCGCATTCGCAGTTGCGCTCAGTGCGCTTCCAGATTCACAGCTAGTTCGCCCTACAACTGTGGGTACGATGCCTGCAGCTTTTCAAGATGTGGCTTTAATTGTCGAAGCTGGAATCACTGCCGCCGATGTTGAGTCTGCCCTTCGCGCAGGGGCGGGAGATCTTCTCGAGTCCATCACACTCTTTGATCGCTACGACAAATTAGGCGATGGCAAGATTTCACTCGCTTTCTCCCTAGTTTTCCGAGCACCTGATCGAACGCTGACAGGGGCAGAGGTTGCCCAGATGCGTGAATCAGCAGTTGCAGCAGCGGCAAAGGCAACAGGAGCGGTTCTCCGTACTGCATAAATATGCAAGTGCTTGCATAATTATAGATCGTAAGATACCCTTTATTTTATGAAAATTGGTGTTGTCGGGGCAAGTGGGTATGCCGGCGGGGAACTACTGAGAATTCTTTCCGCTCACCCAACTTTTACCGTCGAGGCAGTCTCGGCTCACTCGAACGCGGGGGAGTTCATTACATCTCTCCATCCACAATTGACTTCAATGAGCGGTCAACGTTTCTCGCCCTTCTCGCCTGAGCTTTTTGCCTCATGCGAACTTGTTTTCTTAGCACTTCCTCACGGTGAATCTGTAGTTGCGGTTAAAGCCATTTCGACCGCTGCGCCATCTATGAAGTTTGTCGACATCGGTGCAGATTTTAGATTAGAAGATCCCGCCGCTTGGGAAACCTTTTACGGCGGAGACCACGCAGGGTATTGGGTTTATGGGTTACCTGAAATCAAGGGACAAACTGTCAAGATCCAAAATGCGGAGAAGATTGCCAATCCCGGTTGTTATGCAACGGCGGTAGCTCTTGCACTTACACCTCTCGCGCACTTCGCTCACCTTGATGACGTTGTTGTAGTTGCTGCCTCTGGAACTTCTGGTGCAGGTCGTTCGGTTAAAAATAATTTACTAGCCAGTGCGATTATGGGGTCAATGTCTTCCTATAAATTTGGGGGAGTTCATCAACACACTCCAGAGATTGAACAATGTGTTTCTCAAGCAACCGGCAAAGAAGTACGGATTTCTTTCACACCCATGCTTGCGCCAATGGTCCGCGGAATTCTTGCAACGATCACCGTCAAGCTCGATCAATTCATCACAACCGATGAGCTACGTGGTCACTTCTCCAAATATTATGCAGATGAAGTCTTTGTATC
>CAXNHI010000089.1:0-4283 GCA_964202195.1 Candidatus Planktophila sp.
AGAGAATCCAGCAAGGGATGGCTCCATCTTGGCTAGGGTGCGAGCTGCTTTGCGCACCGATTGTGAAGGATTCTTTATGAGCTGTGAATAAATCATTCCCGCATCTGCATTTGCGACAACTGTTGTGGCAGAGACTGTGCGGCCATCTGCCATGGCTACACCCGTGACGGAACCTTCGCGATGAGTGATCTCAGCAACGCGAGCGCTAAATTCGAAGGTGACTCCTCTATCTAAACAACGTTGATAGAGAGCATCGCCAAGCTTTCCAATACCGCCGGTGATATGCCAAGCACCAAAAGCTTCTTCGACAAAGGCGATTGACGATAAAACTGCAGGGGCAACACGAGGATCAGATCCGCTATAGGTGGCATAGCGATCGAGAATTTTACGAAGGTGTGGACTCTTGATTGCCAGCCCGCGGATTGATTTCCATGGAGAGATAACGAAAATATCTTTAATCAGCGATCTACGTTTGAGAAGAGAAGCCATAGATGTGAGCTCTGACTCGATAAATGGTTCACGCGAGACATCCCACATTGCTTCCGCCCGCTGCATCACCCGATCCCACTCGTTGGCGGCATCTGCGCCATATGAATCTGAGATTGCTTCTAAAGTTTTCTTGCGAGAGAGATTGGCAAATTTCACTGAGGTTCCATCGTGGAAGCGATAATCGAAAGATGGATCGACGGCTTTGAGTTCAACAACTCTGCCTAATACATCACCTGTTCGTTGAAAGAGATCGCGATAGACAGCAGGCAGTGTCAGAAGTGAAGGACCTGTATCAAATGCGTAACCATCAATCCATTCAGTTCGACATTTTCCACCGTGGCGATCGCCGGCTTCAAAAACTTGAACACGATAACCCTTCTTGGCAAGGCGAGCAGCAGTTGCCATTCCACCCATGCCTGCGCCAATAACAACTACATCTTTCTTATCAGTTGTCATACTGATCGCCCTTTCCACGTAATCTTAGAGTGGAAGAGATTGGAGTAGATCAACAGGTAGATAAAGAAAAGCGCGGAGATGGGGTGGAGAAGGCCATCAATAAGCAGTGAACGCGATGACAAAGCTGAGACCACTCGTGAGGTGATAACAAGAAGTAGCGCAGCGGTAGCAATCGATGATCCTACGATTGAATAAATGAAAGGTAGTACAGCAGAAACTGCCATAACTAGAGTAAGTGCAAGTGAGCCAAAGATTCCGCCAAAGCCTGAAGACATTGACTTCCCATACCCTGCGCGAATTTCTTCAAGAGATGTATACATGCGAGTAGATGCGATAGTCGATCCATCACAGACCCCACCTTTGTATCCGCTACGAACCAGAACACGTGCTATATCAATATCATCAAGAACGCTCGATTGAATCGCGTTAAATCCTCCCGCTGCAACAAGTGCGCTCTTTTTAATGAAGAGAAACTGCCCATTAGCAACAGCGAGCGATGGACGTGCACTTCTCATTGCAAGTCGAAGTGGAACTGTAGTCATCCATGTCCACTGTAAGAGAGGTTGGATAATTCTTTCTGTCAGAGTTTCCGCTATTTGAGCAGGGTAGGGAGAGAGAAAATCCGATCCTGTTCGTTGTAGAACAGAATCCATCGCCGAGAGTGCATCGGGTGCGAGCCGAACATCAGCATCAACGGTCACAATGTATTCATGAGTTGCATGGCTAAGCCCTTGCGATAACGCCCATGGCTTTCCCATCCAACTATCTGGCAAGGGGGCTGCACTAATTACCTTCATGAAGGGGCAATTTCTAATTGCCTGGCTTAAGAGATCCCCAGTGCTATCCGTTGAGTTGTCGTCAATAAAGATGACTTCATAGCGTGGGTGATCAAGTGTGCTAAGAGTTGAGACAAGCCCTGAGACATTTTCAGCCTCGTTACGACATGGAACAAGTATCGAAAAACTTAAATTATGCGAGCTTTGCCCTCGAGGTCGAATGATTGTGATCGCGTTGAAGATAGCCATACTTAAGAGAAATGCATTGAGCGCAACGGAGAAGCTGAGAAGAGCTGACATATCAATTAGCTGCGGTTAAGCCACTGTGTGAAGAAGTACGGAGCTAGGATGAGGCCGTAGATCAAAAAAGCGACGATCGCCAGCCCGTGGCGCCCAAAGAAGAAGAACTGTGCAATAAATCCACCAACCAAGCTCCACCCTAAGAAGATATCTACGACCAGCGTGCTTGGCGCTTCCTTACGTCGCTCTGTAGGAAGAATAAAGTGCAAGATTGCGATCAGTGTGAGGCCAGAAAGTAACCACCCAAATGCATTCGACAAAGGAATTTCTGGAGCGAATGGAAATGAACGCCCCGTAACTTCCCACGTCCATCTTCCTGCGGTAACCATCTGTGGATCTAAGAAGAGATCCCAACCCATCAAGATTGCTCCGCCATAGAGAAATACCCAGCCGCGTGTAATGCGACGAGCCGCGACAAGTGCAGGGTAGGCCATCATCGTCCACGCAAAGAGAACCACAAGTGGAACATCGAAGATAAACAAGCCAAGAGTTTTACTATATTCGTATACGCCAAAAGGCCAACCAGTGTTTACTCCGACGTTTTCGATAATCAGTGCAAAGACGGCAGTTATAGAGAGATAAGTGAAAGCAAATTTATTTCCAAAACTCATCCGTGCATGTAAGAGCATCGCAGTAGCGCCGGAATAGACAGTAAGCAGAGTAAAAATCTCAAGTGCTCGTCCATCTAAGAGCGGATACGGAATTTGAAGCAGGATAGCCGCAGCGAGGACTACGCCAAGAAAAATTTTTGAGCGCTGAGATTGCACGCGACGACGATTTGATCGCGGCGTGAAATCTCTGATCGACATGGGCTAAGTCTGCCCTACTAGAGTTGACCGCGCACATGGCGCAATGCAAAGCGTGAAAATAGCTCTTCGGCATACCAGTTGTACTGCGCTGTAGCCTCAATCGCTCTCTGATGTGCCTGACCTTTATAAGCAAAGTCACGTAAGGCTTTTCCGTTCTCCCAGAGAGAGAAAGTTCCCTGCAACCCAATTGGCGCTTCACCTATTCCGATAGCTGCAATCAACCCGGGGGATTGGTGCAGATCCGCAGAGACCGGTGGCACCGCTTTCCAAAATCTAAAGTTCTGACTCCACTTAATTCGTGCACGAGTTATTGCAACAACTTGAGCATCTGCCGAAGGAGTAACGCTCCAATCAAATGGATTCTGCCCCGACCATAGCCCATGTACTGCGATTGGATCTAGGACCAAACGGACTTCAGTGAGTGCTCGCTTATTCCATGACCGCAGCACCGCCAGAGAATCGATTGATTCCAAGGCGCTTTCATCAATAGCCATAATTGCGCCCCAGCGAGAGAGATCGGCATCACTGGGTGTGAAATTTTCTCCGGTTCCAGTGCCCAGCATCTTGGCAAAGTTCACACCGTCAGATCTGCGCAAACGACCTCGATCACGCGCCATGGAAAAAAGTGCGAAGGGAAGATCGTTTTTCTTAATGGTCCAAAAGTATGCAACGACTACTTGAGACACAATTAATCTCCAACAATCATAGGCGTTGCTTTTGCGCAGGCTAGCAACTCTGCGTAACTAGTTGGATAGACCGCGTGTGGATGTCCAGCGGCTGCCCAGACTACGTCGTAGTCATTGAGGGCTTCATCGATCAGCGTGATTTCGGGTTCTGATATCCAGCCCAAAGGACTTACGCCACCTGTGGCTTTTGAAACCATCGCTACTGAGGAAATGCTGTATGAAGTTCGAACTTGGTCGCTCATCGGAAATGCCTACTCCGCTACTTCTGTTCTTTTTGTGTCAGACTTTAAAATTCGATAGAAAGCAAATGTAATGATTAATGCGGGAATAACGTTCCAACGCTCATTAGCGCTTCGAGATGCTGCATTAGCAAGAATCCCCAAAGCTCCGAGAATTACAAAAGCTTTAACTATCCATTTTGGCTTAACTTCCATGCCGTAGGAGAAGCGAGTAAAAATCACTACCTGATATGCAATTAAGGCAAAATTTAAAATGTAAATAATTCTGAGGTAAGTAGGAAATACCTCAAATTGTCCACCAGCTGCACGATCAAGTGCGTATGAAGCACCCAACATGACACCGCCAACTAAATATAGGTTCCAAGCAAAAGAAGCAAATACTGCGGTTACAAAAGTTTTGTTCCTCATTTAACTAGTCTCCTACAATCATTGGTTGCGCACCAGTGCATTGAATCAATTCGGAATACGTTGTTGGAAAAACCGCATGGGGATGTCCAGCAGCAGCCCAAACAATGTCGTAATCGTTTA
>CAXNHI010000090.1:0-4225 GCA_964202195.1 Candidatus Planktophila sp.
CGAGCCTTACTGGTAAATGTAAGGACCATGACGCGAGTCATATAGAAAGCTGTAATTGCTGCACCAAGGAGTGCAACGCTTCCAAGTAGTACTCCCTTGATTCCACCCGAATTAAATGCCTCGGCGATGATCGCATCTTTAGAGTAGAAACCAGCAAATGGCGGAACTCCGATGATTGCTAAATAGCCAAGACCAAAGGTAATAAATGTAATCGGCATAAATTTACGAAGCGCCCCGTATTTGCGCATATTTACTTCATCATTCATGCCATGCATCACAGAGCCTGCACCAAGGAACATTCCGGCTTTAAAGAAACCGTGTGTAAGTAAGTGCATGATTGCAAATGCATATCCAGCTGGGCCAAGACCAGCACCCAAAATCATGTAACCAATCTGAGACATTGTCGAAGCTGCAAGAGCTTTCTTGATGTCATCTTTAGCCATACCAATGACTGCACCGAAGATAAGAGTGATTGCACCAATAATCACAACGAGAAGTTGCGCCGTAGGTGCTGCGTCAAAGACAAAGTTAGAACGAACGATTAAGTAGACACCGGCTGTCACCATCGTTGCTGCGTGGATCAGAGCTGACACTGGAGTCGGACCTGCCATCGCATCGCCCAGCCATGCTTGCAGTGGGAACTGTGCAGATTTACCGACAGCTGCTACGAGCACCATGATTCCCATTGCGGTCAGAGCTGGAGTACCAGCACGCTCTGCCGCTTCCTTTACTCCCTCAAATGAAACTGTTCCCATTGTGGCAAAGGCGATCATGATTGCAAAAGACAATCCCATATCGCCAACGCGGTTCATAACAAATGCTTTCTTTGAAGCGGTGGCATATGCCGGCTTCTGATTCCAGAATCCAATAAGTAGGTATGAAGCAAGTCCTACGCCTTCCCAACCTACATAAAGGTTGAGATATGAATTACCGAGAACTAAGAGCAGCATCGCTGCTATAAAGAGATTGAGGTAGGCAAAGAAGCGACGGCGGTCTTTATCTTCTGCCATATAAGAAATTGAATAAATATGAATAAGAGTTCCAACGCCTGAAATTAATAGAACGAAACAGATGGAGAGCTGATCAAGCAAGAGAGCTGCATCTACATCGAAATCTCCAACCTTGATCCATGAGAACAAGGTCTGAGTGAGTGGACGATCTTCGGCGGCGCGATTAGTCATTGCAAGGAAGTGAGCTAGGCCGAGTGCGAATGAACCCGCAGACATTGCTGTTGCAAGTAAGTGTCCCCACTTATCAGCTTTGCGCCCCATAAGTAATAAGAAGGTGGCTCCAAAGAGTGGAAGTCCGATGAGATAAACGAGTGAGCTTGAGGTAACCATGGTTATCGCTTCAACAAACTAGCATCATCGATTGATGCTGAGCGGCGTGAACGATAAATGGCCACAATGATTGCTAAACCAACAACTACTTCACAAGCTGCAACGACCATCGTAAAGAATGCAACGACTTGACCGTTGAGATTGCCATTGAGGCGAGAGAAAGTTACAAGTGTGAGGTTTGCAGCGTTGAGCATAAGTTCGATGCACATGAAAACAACGATCGCATTACGGCGAACAACGACGCCAACTGCTCCGATAGTAAATAGCAGGGCAGCGAGGTAGAGGTAGTTATAAGGATTCACTTACTTCTCCTCTTTAATTGTTGGATCGACAACATCGAGTTGGAAGTTGGCAGATTCAATAACATCACCGCGCGCCTTAAGGGTTGCAGAGATAGAAGTTGGTGCAGGTGTTCCATCTGGCAAAAGTGCTGGAACATCGACTGCATTGTGAAGAGCGTAAACACCAGGACCTGGAAGACCGGCAGCATCGCCTAATGAACCGGTGCGAAAACGTGCAATCGCTTGTTCGCGTTGTGATGGTCGGTAATTTGTACGTTGATGGTGAGCTAAGACCATCGCACCGAGTGCTGCTGTAATCAAAAGCGCTGAAATAACTTCAAATGGGAAGACGTAATCAGAGAATAGAAGTACTGCAATTCCCTCAACATTTCCCTCAGCATTTGCCAGCTCTAAGCCGACAAAAGAACGGCCCATAGTCGCGCGACCGATCAGAGAAATCATCAATCCGCCAAATCCAACGGCTGCAGTGATCGCAATCCAACGCAGACCCTTGATTGTCTCAACTAGTGAATCTGATGCATCTACACCGACCAGCATCAAGATAAAGAGGAAGAGCATCATTACTGCGCCTGTATAGACAACGATTTGAACAATTCCAAGGAAGAGAGCTTCCTGAGCAATATAGAAAATAGCCAAAGTGATCATTACCCAAGCGAGCAATAGCGCTGAGTGGACCGCTTTTTTCACAAGAAGCATTCCTAGCGCTGCCACCACTGAAAGTGGAGCAAGTGCCCAGAACAAAATCGCTTCGGGTGTAGCAATTTCTAACATTACTTACTGCCCCCTTCTTGTGAAGGGTGCGCAATTGTTACATCACCGTTGTAATAATTTGTATCGGTCATACCTGGATACATTGGGTGTGGTGGCTGGAGCATTCCAGCGCGCAATGGTGCAAGTAAATCTTCTTTTTCAAAGATTAGCTTTTCACGTGAAGTATCTGCCAATTCATACTCATTTGTCATTGTCAGAGCACGTGTTGGACATGCTTCAATGCAGAGGCCACAGAAAACACAACGCAGATAATTAATCTGGTAGACCTTTCCATAACGCTCTCCAGGAGACATTTGATTATCTGGAGTGTTATCGGCACCTTCTACAAGGATCGCATCGGCAGGACATGCCCATGCACAGAGTTCGCATCCAATACATTTCTCTAAACCATCTTCGTGACGGTTAAGTTGGTGGCGTCCGTGAAAACGTGGCTCAGTCGGAGCCTTTACATCAGGGTAGGCAACTGTGAGGTTCTTCTTGAAGATAGAACTAAAGGTGACCCAGAATCCCTTCGCTTGTTGAAAGAGTGATCCTGGACCCGGCTGATCTACTTCGACGAATGCAACATCGTCAACGTTGGCAGCACTCCCTGATTTTTTTGGTTCGATTGAGTTACTCACTCTATTCTCCTGACTGAGTTGAAGCGTTAAATGATGAAACACCTGGAAGAGATGGAACTGGGAAATCTGGAGCTTCACCTTCGGGAAGTGGCTCGTCAGATTTCTTTTTGCTCCGATCAAAGAGTGAGCTCACTGCAGTTGCGACTAAGACAAGTCCCACAGCAAATGCAACGATGACAGCGCGCGAAGCTCCTTGTTGTTGGATTACACGCAGCGTTGCAACGATGAGAATCCATAGAAGTGATACTGGAATCAAAACCTTCCAGCCGAACTTCATGAATTGGTCATAGCGAAGACGTGGAAGAGTTGCGCGTAGCCACATAAAGATAAAGAAGAAAATATTAACTTTGAGGAAGAACCAGACGATGGTGAACCAGCCACCTAACCAGGCTTCGGTGAATCCAAGTCCTGGAGGTGCGTGGTAACCGCCGAGGAAGAGCGTTGCTGCTAAGGCTGATACAGCAACAATGTTGACGTACTCGGCCAAGAAGAAGAGTGCGAATTTCAGTGAAGAGTATTCGGTATGGAACCCACCGACGAGTTCGCCTTCTGCTTCCGCTAAATCAAATGGTGCGCGGTTTGTCTCACCGACCATTGCGATCACATAGATCACAAAGGATGGAAAGAGAACTACAACGTTCCAGTAATTGTCGTGCTGAGAATTAATAATTTCAGAGGTAGACATTGATCCCGCGTAGATAAAGACGGCAACGAGTGAGAGTCCCATCGCAACTTCATAAGAAATAACCTGCGCACTTGAGCGGAGCCCACCAAGAAGTGGATACGTTGATCCAGAAGACCATCCCGCCAATACAACTCCATACACACCGATTGACGTCACCGCCAAAACGTAGAGAACACCCACCGATAAATCTGTTAACTGCATCGCAGTCTCTTGCCCAAAGAGATTGACTTTGCCGGTCATTGGAATTACTGCAAAGGACATGAAGCACATTGCTGCTGCAATGATCGGTGCTGCAATAAATACAACTTTGTCGGCAGCTGCAGGAATAATGTCTTCCTTCAGCGCCAGCTTTACCCCATCAGAGAGTGATTGCAGAAGGCCAAAAGGACCAACGCGGTTAGGTCCTGTGCGCAGCTGCATCTTGGCTAATACGCGACGCTCAGTCCAGACCGCCATCAAAGTTGATACAACGCAGATCACAAAGACAATGAGCGCCTTTGCTGCGAT
>CAXNHI010000091.1:0-4218 GCA_964202195.1 Candidatus Planktophila sp.
ACTCGCGGGTATCTGAGATCAGCTTCGGACATGGGGCAAGCCTATCCGAGGGTGATGTAACAAGGATGTAACACGGCGATGATGCCTTTTTTACCTAGTGGATCTAGGGTTAAGCCATCTCGAAGAACCTCAGAGCCGAGCGTCTCACATCGATCACTAGAAAAATCGGAGTACTCCATGTTTAAGAATGCGCAAGAAATTTTTGCATACATCAAGAAGGAAGATGTAAAACTTGTTGATGTTCGCTTTACCGATCTTCCAGGAATTCAACATCACTTCAACGTACCTGTTGAGTCATTTGATGAAGCCGTCTTCACTGATGGTTTGATGTTCGACGGCTCTTCAATCCGCGGATTCCAATCTATCCACGAGTCAGATATGAAGCTGCTTCCAGTTCCATCATCTGCCTACCTTGATCCTTTCCGTCTGGAAAAGACTCTCATCATTATTTTCTCTGTTCATAACCCAACAGATGACACTCCTTACTCACGCGATCCGCGTGGAGTTGTAAAGAAAGCTGTTGATTACCTCAAGTCAACTGGTATTGCTGATCAGGCATTCTTTGCACCAGAGGCTGAGTTCTACGTCTTTGATGCCGTTCGTTTCAAGACAGGAATCAACGAGGCTTACCACCACATTGATTCATATGAAGGTGCGTGGAATACAGGCATCGTTGCAGATCCAGATGGAACACCAAACCGCGGATATCGCACACGTATTAAAGGCGGATATTTCCCAGTCTCTCCAACAGATCAATTCGCAGATCTTCGCGATGAAATGGTGATGGAGCTCGGACGTGCAGGACTTCTCGTTGAGCGTTCACACCACGAAGTGGGAACTGCCGGACAGATGGAGATCAACTACCGCTTCACAGATATTCTCACAGCAGGTGATGAGCTTATGAAGTTTAAGTACATCATCCGTAACGTTGCATGGGAAGGTGGCAAGACTGCGACCTTTATGCCAAAGCCACTCTTCGGAGATAACGGTTCAGGTATGCACGTTCACCAATCACTCTGGAAAGATGGAAAGCCACTCTTCTTCGAAGCAGGAACATATGGTGATCTTTCAGAAATGGCTCGCTGGTATATCGGTGGACTCTTGAAGCATGCTCCATCACTACTTGCATTCACTAACCCAACAGTGAACTCTTACCGCCGATTAGTTCCAGGTTATGAAGCACCTGTAAACCTTGTCTACTCAGCGCGTAACCGTTCTGCATGTATCCGTATTCCAATTACAGGATCAAGCCCAAAGGCAAAGCGCATCGAATTCCGTTGCCCAGATCCTTCATCAAATCCATACCTAGCATTTGCAGCAATGTTGATGGCAGGTATCGATGGAATTATCAACAAGATCGAGCCACCTGCTCCAGTAGATAAAGATCTCTACGAATTAGAGGGTGAAGAAGCTCGTGCTATTCCACAGGTTCCTGGTTCACTTGATGCTGTTCTCGATACCCTTGAGGTAGATCATGCATTCCTTACCCAAGGTGGAGTCTTCAGCGAAGACCTTATCGCAACATGGATTGAATGGAAGCGTAAGCAAGAAGTTGATTACGTACGTTTGCGTCCACATCCAGCAGAGTTTGAGCTCTACTACGACATCTAAAAAGTAGTTAATAAAACCCCCGTCAGTAATCTGGCGGGGGCTTTACTCTTGCCGAACTATCGCTCCGATAGACTCGCACTATGGCTCGCAAAATCTCCCCCTTAAGAGAGTTCCTACATAAGGAATCCTCATCGGGAGCACTCCTCATTGCTGCAGCCGTGCTCAGTCTCATTATTGCAAACTCCCCTATCTCTGATAACTACTTTGATTTTCTAGCTCTTGGCTTTACCGTAGAAAATGGAATCTTTTATTTACAGTTGACGGTACTCAAGATCATTAACTACGGATTGATGACAATCTTCTTTTTTGTAGTTGGTCTTGAAATTAAACGAGAACTTGTCTCTGGCCACTTAGCCTCGGTGAAAAAGGCGGTAATGCCTTTCATCGCAGCCCTTGGTGGGATGGCACTCCCCGCCGGTATCTATCTTGCGATCGCAGGAGATGTTGCGCCCGAAGGATGGGCGGTACCAGTTGCAACAGATATAGCTTTGGCTGTTGGTCTCCTTGCCATGATGGGTCCAGTTGTCACGCTATCGCTGCGATCTTTTCTCTTAGCCCTTGCCGTAATCGATGACATCGGTGCCATCTTGATTATCGCAATAGTTTATTCGAGTGGAATTGCGTACTCATGGGTCCTTGCATCAGTTGGCTCGATACTTCTCATTCTTGCTCTTAAGAAGATGAACGTCACCTCAATATTTACCTACATCCTCTGTGGACTTTTACTTTGGTATGGGCTCTATCGCACCGGCGTACACCCAACATTGGCGGGTGTGATTCTTGGTCTTCTCACCCCTTCAATGGAGAAGGATGACTCAGGTCTTGAGGATATAGATGATGGATCTATCTCTTATATCGAATACCTTGAAGCTAAATTGCATCCTTATTCTTCTCTGATCATCGTTCCGATATTCGCGTTGGCAAATACTGGGGTCGTCATCACAGAGAAATCCTTATCTGCTGCAACTTCTTCAGTAATTGCGTGGGGAATCTTCGTAGGACTCGTAGTCGGAAAGCCACTCGGCGTTCTTGCATCAGCTCTTGCCGCGTCAAAGGCTCGAATCGCTGAACTCCCTGAAGGCGCCTCTATCGGAAAGCTCGCAGCAACCGGTAGCGCAGCTGGTATTGGCTTTACCGTTGCTCTATTTATTGCCGATTTGGCCTTTGAGAATCAAGAGCTACAGAACATCGCAGTTGTCGCAATCATTGCAGCCTCGGTAGTGAGCGCGCTATTGAGCTCACTTATTTTTACAATTTATCGATCCAGCCCCAGACAGAGCTAGCACCTGAGTGGCCAACGAGAAAAATCACAACAAGACTTGCAATACTGGAAATTACTAGAGCAACAGAGGTAAGGCGACGAATCACAACGTTACCGATTGAAGATCCTGCTCGATCCATTCTCCAACGCAGGTAGATAAGAGCGACCATAGGTAGTGTCACAAATGGGGCTATCTCGCCAAGTTGTGCATGCTTATCAACGTTCTTATTGAGGATTTCAGAGAAAGCTTCACCACTGATCTTGGCAAGAAATACGCTCACCTGCGCAACAAGGGCCAGAATAAGAATTAATTTGCCGTGGCGACGAGAAAAACTAGGAAGGTATGACATCACAAGAGCGCCGATTGCGACGAGAGGCACTAGAACTACCGCTGAGTGCACAAGAAGCGGATGCAGCGGTAACCCCGCAATCATTCCAAAGGGCTCTGATGTTATGAACATATGCAGCTATTAATCCAGGAAGAAATCTAGAAGGAAGTCTTTAGTCCCAGGAACCACTGAGTATTTCTCAAGATCGGTAATTCCGACGCTAGCAAGAACTTCATCATCTACATAGAAGTTTCCTGAGTGCTCCTTGGAGTCACGATTTAAAATGACATAGGCAGAATCGGAGAGAATCTCAGGAGTTCTGCAGGTGGCAGTATCGATACCTGGAATCATTTGAAGAGCTGCGGTATCTATTGCCGTACGTGGCCACAGCGCGTTAACAGCAATGCCCTCACGCTTGAATTCTTCGGCCATGCCAAGGACACACATCGACATTCCATACTTTGCCATTGTGTAGGCCACATGATTCTTAAACCACTTTGCCTTCATTGATAGTGGAGGCGACAAGGTAAGGATGTGTGGATTACGTCCATCTGCTGCACTCTTTTTCAGGTGTGGAAGTGCAGCCTGTGAAGTCAAAAATGTTCCACGCACATTGACATCAAACATGAGGTCAAAGCGCTTTGCCGGCGTTGCAAGAGTCGGAGTCAGGTTGATAGCGCTTGCATTGTTGATCAAAATATCAATGCCACCAAATTCTGTAGCCGTCTTTTCGATAGCTGCTGCAATCTGTTCTTCATCACGAATATCGCATTGGATAGGTAGGGCTACTCCCCCAGCTGCCTCAATCTCCTTGGCTGCGGTAAAAATCGTGCCGGGTAGTTTTGGATTTGGGTCAGCTGTCTTTGCAGCGATTGCAACCGATGCACCATCTGCGGCAGCACGGAGTGCAATCGCAAGTCCGATACCGCGAGATCCACCGGTGATGAAAATTCTTTTGCCTGAGAGGTTTCCTGAGATTGTCATTACTTTGCACCCTTTTCTTTATCAGCAGCTTTT
>CAXNHI010000092.1:0-4207 GCA_964202195.1 Candidatus Planktophila sp.
CGCCCGGTGCCCTGAGCGAGTAAAAGCGCCGCTCGTGGCATCGATACCTGCATAAATCCGCTACCGCCTGCAGCATCTGCCTGTGATGAACGCGCAGCCATGACCGGTTCATCGGGGCGTGGAAATGGAATGCGATCGATAGCAACCAAGATGCATGAGTTTCCGGGAACATCTACGCCCTGCCAGAGCGACATTGTTCCGAGCAAGATGGATGTTTCATCTTTAGCAAAACGTTCCACCAAAGGACCCACAACATCGCCACGCTTTTGCGTAATGATCGTGATCGGAAGTTCTTTTAAGACATCACGTAGGTGGGCATCAGCTGCTTCGACTCCGCGCCATGAACTAAAGAGAGCCAATGTGCGACCTCCTGCTGCATCAATAAGTTCACCAAGTTCTGTCAGAACTTCTTTGCTCGGACCATCTCGTCCTGGTTCAGGAAGATGCTTCGGAAGATAGAGGACACCTTGTGCTGCAAAATCAAAGGGGGAACCCACATCTAGAGTTTGAAAATTAGAGGGATCGATATCTGATTCTTCGTCATCGCTCTCATCCTCAGTAGTCACACCAGGAGAAAGGAAACCAAGTGAGCGAGCCATCGCATCAAAGCCACTGCCGACAGTAAGAGTGGCAGATGTTGCAATAACAGGAGTCTTGGTTAGCAAATTTTCGCGCAAGACTTCTGAGACCGAAAGCGGTGCTAAATACAGGGATGAGAAGGTGGGTTCATACCAGAGCACATGCGATGAGCCCATCTTCATTATCTTGCCGACAGTTGTGGTGATCTCTGTAATGGCACCTTTTACGCGGGCGCGCTCTGCGATCCCATCTGGATCGATAATCTCTTCATCTGCACGCAAGGCATCAGTAATTGCCGCCCCTGCTTCACGAACCTTGCGCACGGGGGCTTCTAAAATGCTTGGAATCTCTTCTAGTCGACCCAGGGCTGCAAAATCACCTTTGACGCTATCGCCGTAATCAGCCATTGCATCATGGAAATCATCGGCCGCCTTTGTAAATGCATCGCTGAGCTTGCCCGGCATATGTTTGCGCGCCATAGCAGCAGCACGTTGCACGCGACCTGATGTGAGTTCTTCTGTCACCGCTTGTGTCGTGCGATCCATAAATTCGTGCGCCTCATCCAAAATCACGGCATCGCGTTCGGGCAAGATGGGATGTGAATCGACAATTTCAATAGCAAGCAAGGTGTGGTTAGTGACAACAACATCTGCAAGTTGCGCCTTTGCTTTAGCATTGACCGCAAAGCATTGCGATCCATATGCGCAATTATCTGCACCTACGCATTCACGTCCTGATGTTGAATTTGCAAGCCACACACGGCGATCTACATCCGGTGCGTCATCGCGATCTCCGGTGGCACCTTTTGACTTTGCCCAAGCAATAAGTCGTTGGGCATCTTTCTCTAAATAAGAAGTTTCCAATACAAGTGCGCCATCTGGATCAACTTCTTCACTATTCATCTTCTGCAGACAGATGTAATTGCCCACGCCTTTATAGATTGCGTAGGTGATCTCACGACCCAGCTCTTTTTCAAGGGCTGGAACCACTGCAGGCAGATCTCGTTCGACGAGTTGGCGCTGGAGAGCAAGCGTTGCTGTAGCAACTAATACTTTGCGACCATGGACAAGTGCTGGAATTAAATAGGCGAGAGATTTTCCAGTGCCGGTGCCAGCTTGAACCATGAGGTGATGTCGATCGGTGAGTGCGCTAGAGACCGCCTCTGCCATCTCGATCTGACCCTTGCGCGGTGATCCCCCAATGGCGGCGACAGCTGCATCAAGTGCTGCTCGTGTTTTTGCCGCCAGATCGCTCATGTTCGCACCTTAGCGAAGGATTGCCACTGATTGATGTGGAATGTGGGTGAAAAATCGTATAGGATTTCCACGAATTCGCGATGAATGGAGCTGTGGAATGAAGAATGTGAAGCGTCAATTCCCTAAGGTGGGCGAATTAGCTCCCTTGTTGCGCTTTACCCTCCCGCAATTTCCTACACGTAAGAATCGCCTGGCTAAAGCCCTCACCGTCTGGGATCTGCGCATGATTGCAAAACGTCGCACCCCTAAGGGGCCATTTGATTACACCGATGGCGGCGCTGAATCTGAAGTGACTTTGGAGAGAGCGCGTCGCTCATATCTCGATCTGGAGTTTCGACCAAATATTTTGCACGATGTAAAGAATGTAGATACTTCCTGCACAATCTTAGGCGAGAAGTTTGCAATGCCATTTGGAATCTCACCCACTGGTTTTACCCGCATGATGCATACCGAAGGTGAGATTGCAGGAGCGCGAGCAGCTGAAAAATTTGGAATCCCTTTTACACTCTCTACCTTGGGAACCACAACTGTTGAAGATGTAGTCAAGGCCTCACCCAATGGTGTTAATTGGTTCCAGTTGTATATGTGGAAAGATCGCGAAGCAAGCATGGCTCTGGTCAAGCGCGCGCAGGATTCTGGCGTAAAACACTTGATGCTCACCGTGGATGTTCCGGCAGCTGGTGCTCGCCTGCGCGATGCCCGCAATGGACTCACAGTTCCACCTCGCCTAACAATCAAAACGCTCCTCGATGCTGCTCCTCGCCCAGAGTGGTGGATTAACTTTCTTACTACACCTGCGATCACATTTGCATCGATGTCTAATTGGGAAGGCACTGTTGCCGAACTACTTGACTTTATGTTCGATCCAACAATTACCTTTGAAGATCTCGAGTGGATCCGCGCACAATGGGATGGCACGCTCTCGATTAAGGGAATCCAGACCGTAGAAGATGCAAAAATTGCAGCCAAATATGGAGCCGACGCAATCATCTTAAGTAACCACGGTGGTCGCCAACTTGATCGCGCGCCAGTACCTCTCCATATGCTGGCAGAGGTGAAGAAGGAGCTCAAGAACGACCTAGAGATCCATATCGATACAGGCATCATGCATGGCGCAGATGTTCTAGCAGCGCTAGCTCTCGGTGCTGACTTTGCATATGTTGGCCGCGCCTACCTATACGGACTTATGGCTGGCGGACAAGAAGGTGTCGAGCGAATGCTGACCATCATGCAATCAGAGATGGTGCGCACTATGAAGCTACTTGGTGTGAATTCATTGAAAGAACTTGAACCCAAGCACGTACAGATTTTACAAACCCATGCTGGCCTAGGCCGCCTACCGGAAGGACGTTAGATCAATGCGTATAGCCCGAATCGGAAGTGCTGGTCTCGAAAAACCTGCTGTCGTTACTGCAAATGAGTACATCCTTGTCGATTCGCTCATCGATGATTGGTCGCGGGCGAGCTTAGAAGCCGGTGCAATGGCAAAGGTTGCCGCTTCAGATCTCTCAGGACTTCCTCGCGTTGCCAAGGGTTCAATCCGTATTGGTTCTCCAATTAACCGCCCTACAAAGGTCATCTGCGTTGGCCTTAACTATCTTGGCCACATCAAAGAGACGAATGCAGATACCCCTGCAGAACCTGTCATCTTTATGAAGGCTCCCGATAGCGTTGTTGGACCTAACGATGACATTGTTATCCCACCCAACAGCACAGCTACAGATTATGAAGTAGAGCTTGCAATTGTGATCGGAAAGCGCGCGCTCTATTTAAATTCAGCAGCAGATTCCAAGGCACATATTCTCGGTTACACGATTTCACAAGATGTTTCTGAGCGTCACTGGCAGATTGAGCGATCAGGTCAATGGGTCAAAGGAAAGTCATTTCCAACATTTAATCCAATTGGACCAGAGATTGTTACCGTCGATGAAATTAATCCGAACAACCTTCGCCTATGGTGCAGCGTTAATGGCGCGATGAAGCAAGATTCAAATACAGATGACCTTCTCTTTGGAATCGATCACATCGTCTGGTACATCAGCCAATTTATGGAGCTATTCCCAGGCGATGTCATAAACACCGGAACACCATTTGGCGTCGGACTTGGATTTAAGCCACCTGCGTATCTGGCTGTAGGGGATGCAATCGAGACCGGCATCGAAGGCATTGGCGAGATCTCAAATAACTGTATTGCTTACCGCGCTTAATTCTTAATTCTTCGGTAAATCAAAGATTGCAAGAGTGCTTGTAAACCCACCATCTATTTGAATATCGGTTCCTGTCACAAAGTCGCTCGCACTCGATGCAAAGAATGTTGCGATACCTTCAAAGTCAGCTGGACTTCCCCATCGCCCAGCGGGTGTACGCGATAA
>CAXNHI010000093.1:0-4201 GCA_964202195.1 Candidatus Planktophila sp.
CAGTGCGCGATCAAGAGAGACATCAGAGGTGCTACGAATCTTTTCGCCGTTGTAAAATGCTCCGCCACCACGGAGTGCATGCCATAACGAATTAATTGTGGGTGCATAGACAACACCTACAAGTGAACCCTCATCATCTCGTGCTGCGACGCTGACATTCCATCCCGGTAATCCATAAAAATAATTAACTGTTCCATCGAGTGGATCGATCACCCATGTGATTCCTGATCTACTTTCACGGGCCGCCCCTTCTTCGCCGATGATTCCATCATCAGGGCGTGCGGCAAGGATGCCCTCAACAATCAGCGCCTCTGCCTTTTTATCCATCTGTGTAGCAAAGTCAATTGCCACCGATTTTTCGGTGAGATCAAAGTGGGTTGGACGTTGCATCAGGAGTTGCCCAGCTGCCTCAGCCACGATGCGGGCTAGCGGAAGTAATTCTGAGGCGAGGCGAGAAGTCTCTGGGGTCATATCCGCACTTTATCGGTTATTCTGCGCAACATGAGTGAATTGCGGCTAACGGGTAAGAACCCTGAGGGCACCCATCTCACTCTGACCAATCCAATCGGCGAAGAATTCACTATACGCATCAGCGACACATTGCGCGCTACCGTCAATCAACCGCGTCTTGCTGCAGTTGCTGCCAGCGATGATCTGGAGACGATGAGTGTGAAAGAGATTCAGCGACGTCTTCGTTCGGGCGAGACCATGGATGCGATTGCACGCGATGGTCATATCAGTGTTGAAAAAGTTGAGCGCTTTGCTGGACCAATCTTGCAAGAGCGCGTCTACATCTTGGATCAGGCATTCGCTGTAGTGCTACGTAAAGAGAGCGCTCGCGATCAAGAAACTTTTTACGATGTTGTGATTTCTCGTCTTGCTCCGATGGGCGTTGATAGTGACTCCCTTTCATGGACTACCTGGCGCATCGATGATGGAACATGGACGATCGATCTCTCCTATCCCAATCGCGATGGCTACGGGAGTGCGACATGGAGCTTTGATCTCAATCGCCGTTCAATTACTGCAACAAATGAGAATGCACGTTGGATGCTTGGCCATGAGCCCACTCCTCGCACGCAGACTCCAGGACTTGTTCATGCCGAACCAACTCACCCTTCTCGCATTGTCGACTCAATTCCAGAACCAGTGCGTGAGACTCCGCGCCTTGTTGCGATCCGTGAAACTCCACGTGAAGAAGATCGTGCTGAAGGAATAACAGGTCGCGCCAAAGTTCCGTCATGGGATGAAATTATGTTTGGACGTCCTGCAACACCTGCAACACCTTCTATGCCTGATAACGATCCGATTGATGACCTTGACGAGGATGACTTCCAAAACTAGTAAGAAATCAACTATAGATATGCGCGCGATAAAAGTGCGACCGTTGATTCAATCTCGCTGACTCCACCATGATGGCCCACCATCGCACCCTCTTTATCTGCACGCTCTGGATCTAGTAGGACTAATCCCCCATGTGGGATTGCGATGAGATCACCCATACGATCGGATGCATCGGCTGTGACAACCTCGCCAAAAAGATGGCCCGCAATAGCTTCTTCTCGTGAATAGATCGTTGCACGTTCACCAAAATAATCACGCCACTTACCTGCATAATCAAGGCGAGCAGAGGGTGAATCCGCCGCATCGTCAAAATAAATGTGGCGTGCACGTGGCTCGCCCGCAATTGTCGTTACGCCATCAAGTAATGAGTTATCGGTGCCCAGAATTAATTTCTCTTCAACATTGATCATTCCGTGATCTGAGGTAAGCCAGATGCGGGTTCCGCGAGGCAGCTTCATAACTAGTGCTGAAAGCAGCGCATCAATTCCGGTCAGCGCAGCAAGCCACTTATCTGATCCCACGCCATCACTATGTCCGGCTGAATCAAGATCATTGACATAGAGATAGACAAAAGATGGTGTTGCCTTAAGGCCGGCTGCCGTCTTTTCGATGAGATCAGTTGGAATATTTGCACCGCTATAGGTTGCACCACGAAAGACTGCTTGGGTAAAGCCTGTGGTCTCATAACGTTTTGCTGCAACGTGAGTTACTGAAATGGCTGCAGCTTGTGCGCGCTCGAATAAAGTTGGCAGAGGTTGCCAGATAATGGGATCGACGCGCTCATCCCACTTTAGGGAATTAAGAATTCGCCCACCACTTCGAGGCACGCGAACTGTGTAGCCCAGCATTCCATGAGCACCTGGCAGTACGCCTGTCATCAAAGTTGCAAGGCTGGTCGCAGTTGTAGATGGAAAAGATGTTTTCAGCGAAGTGATTGCGGTAAGAGAGGCGATGGCGGGAATTACGCTGGCGTATTTTTCAATAACATCTGCGCCTAAACCATCGACAAGAAAAAGTAGCTCACGTCCTGCGGGACTCTCGCTGATCTCTAGACGATTATCGGCATCGGCTAAGCCAAGGGAGGCAAAGATCGATGGCGTGATATCAGCTAAATGCACCGACATATGTTCTCACGGCCACCTGATTCGGTCACTGTGTTGGTTTTGGTCACTGTGTTGCAATCGTCGGTGCTAGAGGGCGTGTAGGTACACAGATTTAGCCCCACCTCTTGGCAGAATTCACGCCATGGCAACAACAAAGAAGACCACAGCAACTAAAGGCAAGAAGGCAGCGGCAGGACCAAAGCCTGGAGAATTTGCCGGCAAGATTGTTGATATCGATGTCTCTTCAGAGATGTCAGAGTCTTTCCTTGAATATGCGTACTCAGTTATTTACTCGCGAGCACTTCCTGATGCACGCGATGGTCTTAAGCCTGTACACCGTCGCATCTTGCATCAGATGGCAGATATGGGACTTCGTCCAGATCGTGGCCATGTAAAGAGTGCGCGTGTTGTCGGTGAAGTAATGGGTAAGTTGCACCCGCACGGTGATGGTGCAATCTATGACGCACTTGTTCGCATGGCTCAGTCATTTTCGATGCAACTGCCACTTATTGATGGACATGGAAACTTTGGTTCACTTGATTCAGGACCAGCTGCGATGCGTTATACCGAAGCTCGCTTAGCTTCTGCAGCCCTTGCGATGGTCTCTGAATCTGATGAGAACACCGTTGACTTCGGTCCTAACTACGACGGACAACTTTCTGAGCCTCTAGTACTTCCTGCTGCCTATCCAAACTTGCTCGTTAATGGTGGTTCTGGAATCGCAGTAGGTATGGCAACAAATATGGCCCCACATAACTTGGGTGAGGTTATTGCTGCGACAAAGTTCTTGATTGATAATCCACAGGCGACGCTCAATCAATTAATGAAGCATATCCAGGCACCAGATTTTCCAACTGGCGGAGAGATTGTCGGTATCGAGGGCGTACGTGAGGCCTATGCCACCGGTAAGGGTTCCTTTAAGGTCCGCGCAACTGTTGAGATTTCAAAAGTTACTTCACGCAAAATGGGAATCATAATTAAAGAACTTCCATTTAATATCGGCCCGGAAAAGGTCGTTGAGCGCATTGCAGATCTAGCAAAGGCTAAGAAGATTCAGGGAATTTCAGACATCATCGACCTGACCGATGGCCAGACTGGTACCAACGTTGTTATCGAGCTCAAGAACGGCTTTGAACCAGAAGATGTTCTAGAAAAGCTCTACAAGTTAACTCCAATGGAAGATGCCTTTGCTATCAACGCCGTGGCACTTGTGAAGGGTCGCCCACAGACTTTGGGCCTTAAAGAACTGCTTCAGGTCTTTATTGATCACCGTATCGAAGTTGTTACCCGTCGATCTGAATTCAGAAAAGCAAAAGCATCTGCTCGTCTTTTGATGGTCGATGGCCTTCTCAAAGCAATCATCGATATCGATAAGGTCATCAAGATCATCCGTGGCAGCGATGATGCAACTGCTGCAAAGGCTTCATTGATCAAGGATTTCAAACTCAATGACGAACAAGCCACATATATCCTCGATATGCCGCTTCGTCGTTTGACCAAGATGAGCAAACTTGAACTTGAAAGTGAACAGAAGGAACTTAAGAAAATCATCGCCGATCTCACCGCTCTATTGAAGAGTGATGAGAACATCAGAGCCCTCATCTCAACAGAGCTCACAGCAGTTGCTAAGTCCTATGCAACACCTCGCCGTACGCGCATTGGTTCATAAGCAAGCAATATAAGTATTCAATTTCGCACCTACCGCCTCTGTGTGGGAGACTTACTCAAATGATCGCAACTACCGCCCTTGAGCT
>CAXNHI010000094.1:0-4165 GCA_964202195.1 Candidatus Planktophila sp.
AGGAGCACCTAATGCCCGGTACAAGAGGTTCGTATCGGCGGGTGCTCCTCAAGCTTTCTGGAGAAGTTTTCGGTGGAGAAAAGGGCATCGGTGTTGATCCTGATGTTTTGGCTGATGTAGCAAAACAAATTAACGCAGTCGTCCGCGAAGGTGTTCAGCTCGCCATTGTTGTTGGCGGCGGTAACTTCTTCAGAGGTGCTGAGCTTTCAGAGCGTGGCATGGAGCGCTCACGCGCGGACTACATGGGAATGCTCGGAACAGTGATGAACTGTTTAGCACTCCAAGATTTTCTGGAGAAAGAGGGCGTTGATACTCGCGTCCAGACTGCAATCACTATGGGACAAGTCGCAGAACCATATGTACCACGCCGCGCAATTCGCCATCTTGAAAAGGGTCGCGTTGTAATTTTTGGCGCTGGTGCTGGAATGCCATTTTTTACAACAGATACCGTTGCTGCTCAGCGCGCACTTGAAGTGGGTGCAGAAGTGCTCCTTCTTGCAAAGAGCGGAGTCGATGGTGTCTATAACGCTGATCCGCGCAAGGATTCAACTGCGACTAAGTACGACACAATTTCCTACGATGAAGTTCTCCAGAAGTCTTTGGCTGTGGCCGATGCTGCAGCCTTTAGCCTCTGTCGCGAGAACTCACTTCCTATTGTGGTCTTTGATTTAATGACAGCAGGAAATATCGGCCGCGCAGTCCGTGGCGAAAAGATTGGAACGCTCGTCGCATAAGCGATGAGTTGATACCGTGATAGTTATACGAACGGGACGGATATAGCCATGGCAGATGTAGCAACGCTTCTAGCGGATGCGCAGTCGAAGATGAATAAGGCAGTTGAGGTTGCAAAAGATGACTTTGGCGCTATTCGTACGGGCCGTGCGAACCCAGCAATGTTTAACAAAATTATGGTTGATTACTACGGAACCTATACAGCGCTATCACAGCTTGCCTCGATCCAGGTCCCTGAATCACGTATGGCAGTGATCTCTCCCTTTGATAAAGGTGCGATGTCTTCGATTGAGAAGGCGATACGCGATTCTGATCTAGGTGTTAATCCGCAGACAGATGGCGTTGTCATTCGCGTTAACTTCCCACAGCTGACAGAAGAGCGTCGCAGGGATTACATCAAGGTAGCCAAGACTAAAGCTGAAGATTCGAAGATTTCCATCCGCAATATTCGTCGTAGCGCTAAAGAAGCTATGGAGAAGTTAGAAAAAGATGGCCACATCGGAAAAGACGATATTGCCCGCGGAGAAAAAGAGCTTGAAAAGATCACTGCAGATCATGTGGCAAAAATTGATGAATTGCTCAAGCATAAGGAGACTGAACTTCTCGAGGTCTAGAGAGTTCTAACTTTTCCGTGAGCGATCTACATTCATTTAACGAGGCCGTCAACGCTCGCGCAGGTCGCAAACTCTTTCCGTCTATCGCCGTGGGGCTAAGTATGCTTGCTCTGATTTGGCTATCTCTTGCCTTTGAACGTACCGCCTTTGCATTCTTACTCTCATTGGCACTTGTGTTAGCAACAAAAGAATTGTCGGCAGCGCTGGCTTCAGTTGGATTTGTTAACTCATTCCGCACCTTGGCGGTAGCGGTGGTCACAATCTCGCTTTCGACGTGGTTTGCTGGAATTAATGGGCTTGTAATCGCAACAGCAACCTCATTCACTGCGATTGTTTTACTCTCATTGAGACATGGCACGGATAATTTTGTGAAGCGCGCCTCCTCGACAGCGTTGGCGTTGACCTACTTGCCACTTCTAGGTGGCTTTATCATTTTGATTGCCCGCCCCAGCAATGGACTTGCTGCAGTGATGACATTTTTACTGATTATCGGTTGCAATGACACCTTTGGTTATTTAGTGGGGGTCCTCATTGGAAAGCATCAATTGGCTCCTTCGATTAGTCCAAAGAAGTCTTATGAAGGTCTGATTGGTTCGCTTATTGGCACCATGGTTGGTGGCGCACTGACCTTTCATTACATTCTAGATACCGACTATCGGTACGGAATTGTTACTGGTTTAGTTATCGTCTTTACTGCAACTTCAGGAGACCTTATTGAAAGTGCCATGAAGCGTGATATGTCTATCAAGGATATGGGCAACATTCTTCCAGGACATGGGGGAATGCTTGATCGCATTGATTCAGCGATTTTTTCTGCCCCTGCCTTTTATCTGGCACTTGAACTCGTGAAGCGGCTTTCATGACCGAGATAAAATTAATATTCGACGAGCCGGTACAGAAGAAGAAAGCACCTAAGCATTTAGCAGATCTCTCACCGGCTGAACGTAAAGAGTGGGCGAAAGAACTTGGCTTCCAACCGTTTCGCGCTTCACAGGTTGCAACACATTACTTCTCGCACCTCTCCAACTCACCAGAGCAGTGGAGTGATATCCCAGCCGATCAACGCGAGGAAATTGCGCAAGCGCTGACCCCACAACTTATTGAGTTGGTAACCACTCGCACAACAGATGGCGGAATGACACGCAAGGATTTGTGGAAGCTCCATGATGGAACTCTCGTTGAATCTGTATTGATGCGTTACACAGATCGCGTCACCGTGTGCATCTCTTCCCAAGCGGGCTGTGGCATGAATTGCCCCTTCTGTGCAACAGGTCAAGCAGGACTTACTCGAAACCTCACAGCAGGTGAGATCACTGCGCAGATTGTTGCCGCAGCACGAGCATGTGCCGATGGCGAACTTCCTGGCGGCCCCACACGCCTTTCCAACATTGTCTTTATGGGAATGGGGGAGCCACTCGCAAATTACAACCCAGTAGTGCGCACTCTTCGTAACATTACAGATCCCAATCCAGACGGTTTAGGAATTAGCGCGCGCTCTGTCACGCTCTCAACGGTCGGTCTTGTCAACGGTATTGAAAAGCTAATGGATGAAGGAATCAACTGCACCCTTGCAGTATCACTGCATACTCCAGATGATGAGCTTCGCAACACGTTGGTACCCATCAATAATCGCTTCAATATCCGCGAGGTATTAGCTGCAGCCGATGCCTATGAGAAGAAGACAGGGCGTAGATACTCAATTGAGTACGCACTTATTCGCGATATTAATGATCAATCGTGGAGATCAGATTTATTGGGACGCCTCCTTAAAAACCGTAATGCCCACGTGAATCTGATCCCGCTTAATCCAACACCTGGATCCAAGTGGACTGCTTCCCGTCGTGAGGATGAGGCTGAATTTGTTCGTATCCTGGAAAGTTACGGGGTTCCGGTCACTGTGCGAGATACACGTGGGCGCGAGATTGATGGTGCATGCGGACAGTTGGCCGCTGCCGAAAAAGGTAAAGAATAAGTAGACTCCTAGCCATGGATATCCGTGAAGCAGCAGCTGCCTATGAAAGTTCAACCCAATTTTTTCTTAATCTTGCGCGTGGAGTTACTCCCGAGTTATTAGATGTGCATCATGAAAATGGTTGGTCTGCACGACAGGTGATTCATCACATGGCTGATTCAGAGGCGCAGTCATACGCAAGACTTCGTCGCCTCGTTGCAGAACCTGATGGCTCAGTTATTCAAGGATATGACGAAGGTGCGTGGGCCGAGTGTGAGAAACTTGGATATAGAGATGCGCCAGTTGAAAACTCAATTGCAATTTTTGCGGCGGTGCGCGCTGGTTCTCTTGATGTCATCAAACGACTTGAAGAATCAGATCTTGCTAAATTTGGTGAGCATTCTGAAAGAGGAAAGTTCACGATTGAAACATGGTTTTCGGCATACACAAAGCATCCTCACGACCATGGTGACCAGTTAATTCGAGCAACAAAGGGGCAGGAGTAAGCCATGAAGAAGCTATCCAATTTCATTAATGGAAAGTCTGTTGATTCAACATCGGGTGAGACCACAACTCTGATCAATCCAGCAACCGCTCAACCCTTTGCTACTGCGCCAAAGTCCAATGCTGCAGATGTTGACCTTGCAATGAAATCTGCCGCGGCAGCATTTGAAGGCTGGAGAGATTCAACCCCTTCTGAGCGCCAACGTGCCCTGCTCAAGATTGCCGATGCTATTGAAGCTAGAGCTGATGAATTTGTTGCCACCGAATCGCAAAACTGCGGAAAGCCGATGGGGTTAACCGCATCAGAGGAAGTTCCACCTATGGTTGATCACATCCGCTTCTTTGCAGGAGCCGCACGTAATCT
>CAXNHI010000095.1:0-4095 GCA_964202195.1 Candidatus Planktophila sp.
CAAAATTTCGCACTGATGCGCTTCGGGCGAGATCGTCGCGTTCGAGCTGGATGACCTGGTGGCCAGATTTGAGAGCCTCATAGGCATGGGCAGTTCCGATGATCCCGCCGCCAATAATGAGGAATTTCATGTCGGAAACTCTCCTCCACATGGCTGAACAGGGGGTTTAACCCAAGCGAAGGTTAGGCAAACGATCGCGTCAAATCTTGCGTAAGTTACTGGTGGGTAGCACAATTGCGCCATGAGCCATTACATAGCCAACCTCCGTGACATTGAATTCTGCCTCTTTGACCTCCTGGGTCGTGACAAAGTTATGGGGACCGCGCCTTATGGCGAGGTCGATCGCGATACTGCAGTCGGCATGCTCGAAGAGGTAAAACGTCTCTGCGAAAACGATTTGGCCGAATCTTTTGTTGAAGGCGATCGCATTGGTGCGATTCTTAATAAGGAGACTGGAAATGTCACCTTGCCTGAAAGTTTTAAGAAATCATATAAAGCATATATAGATGGTGAATGGTGGCGTCTTGATGCACCTGTTGATCTTGGTGGAATGAAAGTTCCACCTTCTGTGCGCTGGGCGATAGCTGAAATGGTCTTGGGTTCAAATCCTGCAATTCATCTCTACGCATCTGGTTATGCATTCGCACATGTTGCATACGTTCTTGGAACAGATGAACAGAAGAAGATTGCAAAGCACATGGTTGAAAAGCACTGGGGTGCAACGATGCAACTGACAGAACCTGATGCAGGTTCAGATGTTGGCGCAGGTCGATCAAAGGCTGTTGAACAAGCAGATGGAACATGGCACATCACCGGAACCAAGCGTTACATAACATCAGGGGATGCGGATTTCTACGACAATGTGATGCACTTTGTTCTTGCTAGACGCGAAGGTGGCGGACCAGGCACAAAGGGACTCTCGTTATTTCTTATTCCTAAATTTATGTTTGATTTTGAAACCGGAGATCTCGGAAAGCGCAACGGGGTTTATGTAACAGCCCTCGAAGATAAGATGGGCCTCAATGTTTCAGCAACATGTGAAGTTAACTTGGGTGAGCATGAACCTGCTGTTGGGTATTTGTTAGGTGAAGTTCACCAAGGTATCGCTCAGATGTTCAAAATTATCGAATTTGCTCGCATGATGGTGGGAACAAAAGCAATTGCAACCCTATCTGCCGGATATATGCAGGCGTTGTCATATGCCAAAGAACGTGTACAGGGCGGTGATATGAAGGTAATGAACGATAAGGCTTCACCACGTGTGGCCATTATTAAGCACCCAGATGTGCGCCGTTCGCTGATGGTTCAAAAGTCTTACTCTGAAGGTATGAGAGCTCTTCTTCTCTACACCGCATCGATCCAGGATGAGATCGAGCTCGCTGAACAAGCTGGCGATAAAGATCGTGCTGCCGAAATGATTGCTCTCAATGATTTAATGCTTCCAATTGTTAAGGGTTACGGTTCAGAAAAGTCATGGACACTCCTTGGCACTGAATCACTTCAGACATTTGGTGGCGCTGGCTTCACGCGCGATTGGCCGATCGAACAGTATGTGCGTGATGCAAAGATCGATACCTTGTATGAAGGCACAACTGCGATCCAAGGTCTTGATTTCTTCTTTCGTAAAATTGTAAAAGACGGCGGGAAAGCCCTAGGGATCATTGGAAAAGAGATCAGTGAATTTGCCGCTACCGGTGGCGCACACGATGCTCAGAAGCAAGCGCTACTTAAAGCACTTGGTGATCTTCAGGGAATAGTTGGAGTTCTTGTTGGACATGCAATGGCATCACAAGAAAAAGCAGATGAGATCTACAAGGTTGGTCTCAACACTTCTCGCGTACTCATGGCTGTTGGCGACATCATCACTGCCTGGCTCTTGCTACGTCAGGCTGATATCGCATCCGAAAAAATTGCAGCCGGTCCTGGAAAAGATGCAGCTTTCTATGAAGGAAAGATTGCATCAGCTCACTTCTTTGTTGCTAACTACCTTCCACATATCACCGCAGATCGCAAGATCGTAGAGGGCACAGATAGCGCAATCATGAAGATCTCCGAGAACGCTTTTTAATCAGATACTCTTCTCGGATGCTTAATCGCTTCCGAGGTGAGATTTACCTGATTACAGGTGCGCTCTTCTTCTCATTTAACGGTGTGATCTCAACTCTTGTCTTAGATCACTTATCGCCATTTCGCCTGACTCAGGTGAGATGTATCGGTGCCTTCGCGATCATCTTCGTTATTGTTGCCTCTCGTAATTTTCAATCGTTGAAAGCTACTCGCCGCGAAATTCCCACCTTGGCCCTACTTGGCATCGTTGGTTTTGCAGCCGTGCAGGCTGGTTATTTTCTCGGAATCCAACGCGGAATACCCTTAAGCCTTGTCCTGATTATCGAATTCACCGCACCTATTTGGATCGTCCTCTGGATCAAATTTGTTCAGAAGAAAGCTGTCCCCAATGGCATGTGGGGAGGAATCGCACTGGCATTTATCGGACTGATCTTTATCGCAAAGGTCTGGGATGGTTTCACCTTCGATCTCTTGGGAATTATTGGCGCACTCATCTCAGCCTTCGCAATCGCCGTCTATTTCCTCGTTGGATCTTCGGTCGGCAAGACGCGCTCTGCACAATCAATTACCGTCTGGGGACTTGGAATGGCAGGGCTGACATGGGCGATTGTGATGCCCGTCTGGCAATTCCCATTTGAAGTTTTTACTTTGGATATGAATCTGCAGGGAATCTTTGATGGAACGCTTGTACCGGGATGGGTATTGATCGCATGGATTATTCTGATGGGAACGATCGTTCCTTATCTTTTTGTTATTAGTGGAATGCTTAAATTAACTCCATCGACGAGCAGCGTCATGGGAATGTTAGAGCCAGTAATGGCTGGCGTCTTTGCGTGGATCTGGTTGGCACAGAGCTGGGCACCAATTCAATTAGGTGGCGCTGCAATTGTTCTTGTCGGAATCTATATTGCAGATAAAGCAAAGATTGCAGTAACGAGCGATAAATAACTACTCGTTCCAACCACCATCACCAGGTGAAGCTGGCTGATCAAAGTCTTGTGGTTGTGATGATGTGAAGTCGCGACCAGCGCCAGGATTTTCAGCCATATCTGCGAAGCGTGCAAAGTGAAGTTGCGCTGAGACCTTAATTGTCCGCGTCGGTCCGTTACGGTGCTTTGCTACATGTAGGTCTGCCTCACCTTGGCGGCTCTGTGAGTCATACATATCTTCACGGTGAAGCAAGATAACAACGTCAGCATCTTGTTCAATCGAACCAGATTCACGTAGATCAGAGAGCTGCGGTCTCTTATCGGTACGTTGTTCAGATCCACGGTTGAGCTGTGAGATTGCGATGACGGGAATGTCGAGTTCCTTCGCCATAAGTTTGAGTTGGCGTGAGAATTCAGATACTTCTTGCTGACGGTTTTCGACCTTCTTGCCTGAAGTCATCAGCTGGAGGTAGTCGATAACAATTAGTTTGAGGTTATGGCGCTGCTTGAGGCGACGAGCCTTGGCGCGAATCTCCATCATTGAAAGGTTCGGTGAATCATCGATAAAGAGTGGGGCGTCTGAGATCTCACCCATACGGCGAGCAAGTTTTGCCCAATCATCATCGCTGAGTTGTCCTGAGCGAATGTTATTAAGACCCACGCGCGCCTCCGCAGAGAGCATACGCATTGTAATTTCTGATTTAGACATTTCAAGCGAGAAGATCACTGCACATTTATTTTTGTGAATCGCTGCATGGCGTGCGATATCTAGACCAAGTGTTGATTTTCCAACAGCGGGACGAGCTGCAAGAACAATCATGTTGCCAGGATGGAAACCATGTGTCAGCAGATCAAGATCACGGAAACCACTCATCACGCCTTCAGCGCCACCACCCTTAGAGATTGCTTCAATCTCATCGAGTGCTTGTGGCAAAATTGTTGAGAGCTGAACATAATCCTCTGATGTACGTCGCTCTGTGACTGCATACACTTCAGCTTGCGCTTGATCTACTGCATCATCGACTTCACCTTCGGAGTTATATCCGAGTTGGACAATCTTTGTTCCCGCTTCAACAAGGCGACGCATGATTGCATGTTC
>CAXNHI010000096.1:0-4065 GCA_964202195.1 Candidatus Planktophila sp.
CGCAGGTTACATCCGAGCCTACTTACCTTCGCATTCACTCTGAATGCTTTACAGGCGATGTGCTTGGCTCCCAGAGATGTGATTGTGGAGAACAGCTCAAGGCTGCCATGGATCTGATTGTAGAAAAGGGATCTGGATACATCATCTACCTAAGAAATCATGAAGGTCGCGGAATTGGTTTAGCTGAGAAGATTAAGGCCTACCAGCTTCAAGATCGTGGTTTAGATACCGTGGAGGCAAATATCGCACTTGGTCACCAGGTGGATGCGCGCGAGTGGAGTGATGCGGTAGAAATTCTCTCAGAGTTGGGATTGACGAGTGTTGTCTTGATGACAAATAATCCTGAGAAGATTCAGGCTCTTAGTGATGCAGGAATCGAATCCACGGTTCTTTCGTTACCGATTGCAGCAAACGAGTTCAATAAGAAGTATCTAGATACAAAAGCAACAAAACTCGGACATATAAGGTCAGGAGAATAAAATGTCAGGAAATGCACCAGAAGTTGTTCTTCCACAATTGCCACATGCTCGCGTGGCGATCATCTCTTCAAGCTGGCATTTAGATATTTGTAACGATCTGATCGCAGGTGCACAACGTGCGCTCAAGGCTGCATCGATTAATAATGTAGAAGTTATCTATGTTCCAGGTTCATTTGAAATTCCACTTGCAGCACAGCTTGCTTTTGAAAAGGGATTTAACGCTGTAGTTGCAGTAGGGCTGGTCCTAGAGGGCCAAACTCCTCACTTTGATTATATCTGTCAAGGTGTCACACAAGGAGTCATGGATGTCTCCTTAAAATTTAGCGCACCTATTGGTTTCGGAGTTTTAATGTGTAACACCCTAGATCAAGCGATCGCACGAAGTGGGCGGCCAGGAAGTGTTGAAGATAAGGGTTATGACAGCGCAGTTGCGGCGATAAAACTTTTACAACTCAAAGAGGGCTAGGATTAGCCCAAATTATTGTGGGGGTTAAGTCTCGATGAGCTTGTCTAAAGATGCTAATTGGTGGAAACAGGCAGCGGTCTATCAGATTTACCCACGCAGCTTTAAGGATTCAAATGGCGATGGAATTGGCGACATCAAAGGCATCACATCTCAAGTTCCATATTTAAAATCTCTCTCACTTGATGCAGTCTGGCTTAGTCCCTTTTATCCATCGGCTCTTGCAGATGGTGGATACGATGTTGACGATTATCGCAATGTAGATCCAAAACTTGGAACTCTTGAAGATTTCGATGAGATGCTCACGACTCTTCACAATGCAGGAATTCGAGTATTTGTAGATATCGTTCCCAATCACTCTTCTAATCTTCATCAATGGTTTATCGATGCTCTTAAATCTGAACCAGGATCGCCAGAACGTGCGCGCTATATTTTCCGCGACGGCAAAGGCAAAGACGGAGAATTACCTCCAACGGATTGGCCTTCGCACTTTGCTCCATCAGCATGGACTCGCATCAAAGAAAAAGATGAAAAGCCGGGGCAGTGGTACTGCCATCTCTTTGCTCCAGAGCAACCCGATTTCAACTGGGATAATCCAGAGGTTGAAGCAGATTTCATTAAGACTCTTCGTTTCTGGGCCGATCGCGGCGTAGATGGATTCCGTGTAGATGTTGCCCATGCAATGAAGAAAGATCTTTCAGAGCCACTTCGCAGTCAACCCACTCTTGGATATGAGAATCCTCGCCTAGATGGCAAGGGAGTCTTCTTTGATCGCACCGAACTCTTTGAAGTCTATAAAGAGTGGCGCAAAGTCTTTAACGAGTATGACCCACCACGTGTAGCTGTGGCAGAGGCAAATGTTCCAATTGAACGCATGCCTTTATATGCCAGCGATAAGACTTTGGGGCAGGCATTTAACTTCGCATTCCTTGATGCAAAATTCGATCCATCTGATTATCGCGATACGGTAAAGAAGTCACTAGAGATTGCAGATAAGAACAAGTCATCATCTACATGGGTGCTTTCAAACCACGACAAGATTCGCCATGCAACTCGATACGGATTACACCCAATTGTTGATGAGAAGAAATGGCTCCTTGCAGATGGCACAACCCATCCTTTAGATCGTGAAGCAGGAACTCGTGCAGCGCTAGCTGCGACTATGTTTATCTTGGCTCTTCCTGGATGTACATACATGTATCAAGGCGAAGAACTTGGTCTTCATGAAGTCACAGATATTCCTCATGATCAGATTCAAGATCCGGCCTACGTTGGAAATCTTTACACCGAGAAGGGCCGCGATGGATGCCGCGTTCCATTGCCATGGTCTTCAACTGGATCTTCTTATGGATTTGGAAACGGTGGTTCGCACTTGCCGCAACCAACATGGTTTGCAGAGACAAATGTGCAACTACAAGATGGCCAAGCAGGATCCCCCCTTGAGATCTATCGAAAAGCACTTGCGCTACGTAAGAAGCTACAAGGCGACGAGCTACTCATGTGGCATGAGACTAAGAACAAAGAAGTACTACATTTCTCACGCCCAGGTGGCTGGAACACTATGATCAACTTCAGAGGCCACCCACATAAATTTGAGGCGAAGGAAATCCTTCACTCATCTTCTCCAGTAACTGACTTCACGCTTGAAGCGGGAACTACGGTCTGGTTTAAGGTTTAGGTGTTAGGGTCTTTGATATGACAAGTCGTGAATGCGCAATCGTCACAGGGGCAAGTAGCGGAATCGGTGCTGCAACTGCTCGTGCTTTAGCAGATAGTGGGTATGACGTAATTGCATGTGCGCGTCGCATGGATCGTCTTGAAGCACTTGCTGCTGAAAATGAAGCAATTACTGCCCACTATCTAGATATCACAGATCAAAAAAGCGTTGATCAGTTAGTAAGTGACTTATCTGATCGAAACATTTCAGTTCTCATCAACTGTGCAGGTGGAGCATTTGATGGAGCCTCTGTCTTGGATTCAGATCCGGCTATCTGGAGTAAGACTTACGATCTCAATGTTGTAGGAACTGTCCGAATGGTGAAGGCCTTCACGCCAGCAATGCAGAAACTAGGACACGGACATATCGTGATCATCTCTTCAACTGCAGGACATACCGCTTACGAAAATGGCGGAAGCTACGTTGCTGCAAAACATGCCGAAACTTCACTTGCGCGCACGCTACGGCTTGAACTCAATGGCCTTCCAATTCGAGTAACTGAGATTGCACCAGGCATGGTTAAGACAGAAGAATTTGCAAAGATTAGATTCGGGGATGCCGATCGTGCCGCGAAGGTATATGAGGGTGTTGCCGCACCGCTATTGGCAGAAGATGTTGCTGAAGCAATCAGATGGAGCGTTACCTTGCCAGAGCACTTCAATGTTGATTCACTAGTAATTCGCCCGGTAGCCCAGGCTGCAAACCATAAAGTTCATCGCACTAAGTAATTACTTAACTACAACCCGAAACTTTTCAAGGGTTGGATCAGTTGCATAAGCAATACGCACTCCAGCTTTCTGTGAAGCAGATAGACCTTGCACAATCATTTGCGTCAAAATCTCACCAGGTGCGATAACTGCAACACCTGGGGGATATGGCGCGATCAAATCGGCACTCACTCTTCCAACAGCATCTGCCGCAGAAACCATCTCAGTTGTTGCAAAGTAAGCATCGCGCATTGAGATACCAACTTCTGGAATAACCGACCAGCTGAGCGCAGTAGCGCTAGGCCGTGGGGTGCTTTGCTGGGAGCGAGAGATCTCAATCAGCACTTGAGCAAGTTCATCAAAGTCTGCTCGCGTATCTGCCAGAGTTGCAAGGAAGACGACGGTGTCTTGATCGGCCATTTCGACTCGAATTCCGTGCTCGCCTAAAGCGCTTTCAATTGCAACTCCTGAAGCACCTAGCTGATTTGCTCGAAGAACGATCTTGGTGGGATCAAACCGTCCAGCGGGAAAATCGCTGGCGTTAAGAAATATTGGCAGCGAAAATTCTGATTGAACCTTCTCTTTAAAGTAGACAACATTGCCCAGTAGCTCACCGAGTAATTCTTCCCCACGAGTCTGCAAAAGGGCACGCGTTGCATCGATGGATGCAAGAGGTGCACCGGCAGGAGAAGTGGTGTG
>CAXNHI010000097.1:0-4059 GCA_964202195.1 Candidatus Planktophila sp.
CTTGAGAAGATCTTGGCGGTAGCACATTGCAAGCCCGCCGACATCAGTTGGAATACCGATGATTGTTCCATCACGTGCTACACCTTGTTCCCAGCGCCAGTTGATGAATGTTTTTTCAAGGGTTTTAGCCTTGAAAGTCTTTCCAAGGTCGGTGAAGAGTTGAGGATATGCCTTGAAGCGAGATGTGTATCCAACTTCCATACAAGCGATATCTGGACCAGTTCCACCAATGAGCTGAGTCAATAGACCGTCGTGATGGGCATTGAAATCTGCTGTCTTGAGATTTACCTTAATATTTGGATTGACAGTCTCCCACTCTTTGAGGAGATTGCCCATGTTCAAATCATTGAAGCAACTTAGTGTGATCTCAACCGGTGCGGCTGAAGCCGGTGTTGTTGGGAGCACAAGTGCACCAGCAACTGCAAAGATTGCAACAATCTTTGCCTTCCGAATACTTTTAAACATTAGACCTCCGAGGTGTCTTAGCTCTCCAGGAACCTTTCCCGAGCTTCACTTATCCTTGCCGTGAGAGCGCTCTTATCATTTACCCTTTTTATACCGAACACAAGGGTTAGAAGGATGATTTCTGCCTTGTTATCTGAAAGTTATAAAGCTTTTTGAGCACAGATCGGGGAGCTGAATGGCGATTTATGAGAGCGCTCTTATATTTTTCGGGATTTCCGCTAATCTTGGCTCGTTCCTGAGGCTCAGCGAAGCGGGCCAGAAGAGGTGAGGTTGGCAATGGAGAAGAGTAAATTGCATATCAATGGAGCCGATGGCTTTAGAGCTATAGCTTGTCTATTGGTTCTCTACCACCACCTCACGCAGAAGATGAATCCTGACTCAGCCCCTGACTGGTTTGCGCCGATTCATCACTTTGGCATGCGTGGCGAAGTGGGAGTAAGTCTCTTTTTCGTTCTATCTGGCGCTCTACTCTCATATCCATACTGGCGCTCACTATTTACCGCTGAATCTAAACCACGAATTTCGCACTATGCGCTGGCACGTGTAGCCAGAATTGTCCCGGCTACCTGGTTCAACCTCATCTTCTGTACCTTGATCGCGCTCTATATCTACGATATTCCGCTTAATATCAAAATGTTATTTTCTGGTCTATTTTTTATCAATAGCTATCACTACACAACATTCTTCCCGGCCGAGCTCAATGGCCCTCTATGGTCAATTGGACTCGAAGTCTCTTGCTACGTGCTTCTTCCAATTGTGCTCTTCTTTATCCTCAAGGTAGCTAAAAACTTCTTGGCAGCATTTGCCGCACTCACTCTATGGATTGCAGTAAATCAACTCATTATCAATCCTTGGGTCATCGAAAGATTTATGACAAGCCAAGATGGAAAAGGCTGGGATAAGGGTCTAGTTGGTGGAGCAAAAGAATGGCTTCCATATTGGAATGTCGTCAGCTTCTTTTCGCAGTTCCTCATCGGCGCACTAGCAGCCCTGATTATTGCCAAGTTGGCAAGCAGCTCACAAGGCAAGAAGCTCTACTTCGATGGCGGAGCAATCCTTCTGATTCTTGCCGCGATTGCCTTGGTGGGAATACGCCTTACTCCTGGTGCGCCAGATGCCTTTACGCGCCAGCCCTACCTCTCTCCCTTCTATGCCTTATTGATGGCGCTTGCACTCGTGGCGGTCTCGCAATCCGTCTTCCTCTTCAAAATCGTTGATAACCGCTTCTTTGTCTGGGTTTCCCAGATCTCATTTGGAGTCTATCTCTGGCACCAGGTTGTTCAGAATATTCTCCAGAAAAGCTTTAAGGAGAACTATGTTTACTTTGGTGTCACCGATCTTCAGGAGTGGACGCTCATGAGTGCGATCGTCATCGTGATTGCAGGTGCTATCGCGACGCTGAGCTGGAAGTTCTTTGAAAAGCCAATACTCAAGGCGGCACGCAGAAAGATGAGCAACAATGCGAATTAAGTTACTTGCTATCGGAATCGTCAGTGCAGTAATCGCCTCTTTGGCATCGCCAGTGGCAGACGCTGCAACAACTATTAAGTTTCCTTTATCTACAAAGGGAAACCAGATCATTGATGCTGCAGGAAATCGAGTTATCTGGCAGGGCGTCAACTGGTATGGGATGGAAAATGAACCCGCTACTTTAATTGGCCTCAATGCTCGAGATTACAAATTAATGCTCAAGCAGGTTCGACAGACAGGTTTCAATGCAATACGAGTTCCTTTTTCGATGCAGACCATTGCAAAGGGCCCTGAAGTCTCAGGTGTAGCTGACTACATAGGATCTAATAAGGAACTTAAGGGCAAGAGCCCGATGGAAGTCCTTGATGCTGTCATTGTCGAAGCCGAAAAGTTGGGGATCATGATTATTCTCGATAATCACTCACAGGCAGACCAAGGATATAGAAATGATCTCTGGTATGGACAAGCCGGATTTACCGAAGATATGTGGGTAACAATGTGGAGAGATTTAGCGATTCGCTATAAGAATTCTCCCAATGTAGTTGGATTTGATTTAAAGAATGAGCCACATGGAAAGGCTACGTGGGGCGATGGAGCAGAGACAGATTGGCGCAGAGCGGCAGAGCGTGCTGGAAAAGAGATTCAATCTGTAAATTCAAATCCACTCATTATTGTTGAAGGAATTGAGAATCAAGTAGTAGGCGGACAACTGCTCACTGGACATTGGTGGGGTGGAAACCTCGAAGGTGTTCGCAAGAATCCTGTGGTTCTTCCAGTAGCCAACAAGATTGTTTATTCCATACATGAATATGGCCCAGAGGTATCTCCGCAGCCTTGGCTGGTGAGCAAGAACCTCGAGAAGAATCTACTTGATCGCTGGAATAAGGGATTTGGATATATTCACGATCAAAATATCGCTCCAATCTTGGTTGGAGAATTCGGCGCAATTGATTACTCAACCAAGACAATCAGCGGCAGATGGATGAAGGCCTTTACAGATTATCTCGGCAAGAAGGGGATGAGTTGGACGTACTGGGCGTGGAATCCAGGATCTGGCGACACTGGGGGATTGCTCACGACTGACCTTGTAACTCTTGAGAAATCAAAGATGCCGACAATTCTCAAGTTAATCAAGACGCAAGGAAAATTTCTAAAGAAGTAATTGCTATCGGGACAAGAGAAAAGTAAGCACACTAATCAGAGAGAAAAGGAAGATAAATGAGTATCAAGAGAAAGAAAGTACTTGCTGCTTTTGCTTCCACTGTAACTGTGCTTGCTTTATCAAGTGCTGCATCAGCTCCGGCAATGGCCGCAGGAGATCCACCGCAGGATGCAGTAATTAAGTTAATTAGCCCGATTCTTACCGCAGAAAACACAAGTGAAGCTGATGCAAATCAAAAGAAGGCTGATCAGTGGGTAGCTAACGGATGGTATGGATCTGGTTTAGTTTTTCAACGCGCATTTGTGCCAGTTGGTTCCACAATTACATTGGTTTATCACGTAACTGATAAGGATGGAAAGATTCTAGTTGGCCAAGATGTGAAACTTCGCATCAATAAGGGCTCCTCAAATTCTTCTGCAATTGTTCAAGTTGATGAGAAAATCACAACTGGCGTACACAAGCCTGAATCAGCTGATCAAGCGCAAGTGACACACAAGACAGATGCTTTCGGAAACGTAACATTCGTTATGAAGAATCTTAATAAGCCAGGTACTGGCGAACCAGAACCTGAATCAATGACTGCAAAGCCAAAGATCAGCGCTGATGGATTGAACGATCTTCACGCACAGGTTTTGCCGGAAATTGCCGGCGAAAAGCTAGATCACTCAGCTATTACTGAATTCCACTATTACAACCCAAAGACAAAAGCTGTACAGCCGGTAACTAAGCCAACAATTCGCGTAGTTTCGCCAATTCTGAGTGACGCTAACTCTATTAACCGTCCTGATGTAGAGAAGAATTTGAGCGTTGATCACAGTTGGTATGCAAAAGGAATTGGCTACCGCGAAGCTTATGTTCAAGCTGGATCAGCCATTAATCTGGTTTACAAAGTTACTGATGACAATGGTAAACCTCTTCCTAATACTGCAGTGAAACTTCGCGTGAACAAGGCCTATAGCAAA
>CAXNHI010000098.1:0-3977 GCA_964202195.1 Candidatus Planktophila sp.
TCAGGCAACTATCGAGTGAATGCCTCATACATCAACGCTTTAGCCTCTTCCTCATGCAAATGGTGGTTACCAGTTGCAGGAGAAGCCGTTGCGCGACGTGAAATTCGACGCAGCGTGCGAGATCCAAATCCGTGACCACCGTGCGCCTCTGACGTACGAAGTGCAATGTATGACCATGGACCTTGGTTTGCAGGTTCATCTTGTACCCAGAGAAGATTTGCATTTGGATGCGCAGCAGCAACTGCTTGCATCTGGTCAATTGGAAGTGGATAGAGAAGTTCAACGCGTGCAATTGCGGTGGTGTGCTCTCCGAGACGATCACGCTCTGCAACCAAATCGTGATAAATCTTTCCAGAACAGAAGATCACACGTGTTGCATTCGTAACTTTCTCATCTGCAATTACAGGATGGAATGTTCCGGATGTGAAATCACTAAGTGATGATGCAGCTGCCTTGAGACGAAGCATTGACTTCGGAGTAAAGACAACCATCGGGCGTCGAGTTGGGTTGGCCATATGCCAGCGCAACAAGTGGAAATATGATGCTGGGCTAGATGGTTGCGCCACTGTCATATTCTGTTCAGCACAGAGTAGAAGGAAACGTTCGATACGTGCAGAAGAGTGATCTGGTCCTTGTCCTTCATAACCATGTGGAAGTAGAAGTACGACTGAAGAACGCTCGCCCCACTTCTGCAGAGCAGATGAAACAAACTCATCAATGATTGTCTGAGCACCATTGGCAAAGTCACCAAATTGGCCTTCCCACATCACAAGAGCCTCTGGGCGAATTACTGAATATCCGTACTCAAAGCCCATCGCAGCATATTCGGAGAGAAGTGAGTCAACAACGAAGAATTGATTCTCATCTGTAATCAGTGAGCGAAGCGGTGTCCACTCTTGCCCATTCTCTTTATCAATAACTACTGCATGACGGTTGCTAAATGTTCCACGTCGTGAATCTTGTCCAGCAACGCGAATTGGCCGGCCCGCCTTAAGAATTGAACCGAACGCTAAGAGCTCACCCATAGACCAATCGATGGTTCCATCGTTGAGCATCTCTACGCGCTTCTGTAATTGTGGAAGAAGTTTTGGATGCACGCTAAATCCTTCAGGAACTGCAACCTGTGTTGCGGCAATTTCTCGCGCTTCTGCTTCGGTAATTGCTGTAGCAACTGCCTCTGCAGCGGGAGCAACTGGAACCTTGAAGTTCTCATCGTGCTCAGGTTCGTGGTTATTAACTGATGCAAAGACTGCCTCGAGTTGGCTCTGGTAATCGGTTGCAATCTCTTCCGCCTCTTGCGGTGTAATGTCGCCACGACCAACGAGTGCTTCTGTATAAAGGGTACGAGTCGAACGCTTTGCATCAATAAGTTTGTACATCATTGGCTGAGTGAAGCTTGGCTCATCACCTTCGTTATGTCCGCGACGACGGTAACAGACCATGTCGATGACAACATCTTTATGGAAAGCTTGGCGATATTCAAATGCAATACGAGCAACGCGAACACATGCTTCTGGGTCATCACCGTTCACGTGGAATACAGGGGCCGAAATTATCTTCGCCATATCTGTTGAATAGTGAGATGTGCGAGAGGCATGTGGCGAAGTTGTAAATCCAACTTGGTTATTGATTACAACGTGGATCGTTCCACCTGTGCGATATCCCCGAAGTTGTGAGAGCTGAAGTACTTCAGCGTTTACACCCTGTCCTGCAAATGAAGCATCTCCATGAAGAAGAATTGGTAGAACTGAGAATGCATCCTTGATGTTCAGGAGATCTTGCTTAGCGCGAACAATGCCTTCAAGGACTGGGTTTACAGCCTCTAAGTGTGAAGGGTTTGCAGCGAGATAAATCTTTGTTGTTGCACCAGATTCTGCAGTGAATACGCCTTCTGTACCCAAGTGATACTTCACATCTCCGGAACCATGTACTTCGTTCTCGGCGTAGTGACCTTGGAATTCCTGGAAGATCTGGCCGTATGACTTGCCAGCAATATTTGCCAACATATTTAAACGTCCACGGTGTGGCATTCCGATACAGACCTCCTCTAAACCACTTTCGGCAGCTGCAGAGATGATGACATCGGTCAATGGAATAACGGATTCTCCTCCTTCGAGGGAGAAGCGCTTCTGGCCAACAAACTTAGTCTGCAAGAACGATTCAAATGCTTCTGCGCTATTGAGCGTACGCAAGATGCGGAGTTGTTCGTCACGATCTGGCTTTGTGAAACCGATCTCGACATGTTCTTGAATCCACTTTCGCTCTGCTGGATCATTGATGTACATATATTCAATTCCAATAGAGCGGCAATATGAGTCACGCAGGATTCCAAGAATGGTGCGCAGCTTCATAAACTTCTTACCACCAAAACCACCAGTAGCAAATTCACGATCAAGATCCCAGAGAGTTAATCCGTGAGTGACAACGTCAAGATCTGGATGTGAACGCTGCAAATATTCCAGCGGATCAACATCTGCCATCAAGTGGCCATAAGTTCGATATGCGTGGATTAATTGTTGTACACGAGCTGTCTTGTTGATCTCTTCATCGCGTGAGAAATCAAAATCGACAGACCAACGAATTGGTTGGTATGGAATACGAAGCGCTGTAAATATCTCATCATAGAAATCATCTGCGCCGAGAAGAAGTTCGTGGAGGCGGCGCAAGAAATCACCTGAGGTTGCACCTTGAATAATGCGGTGATCGTACGTACTTGTCAGCGTAATAACTTTGCTAATTGCATTGCGAGCAATTGTTTCCTCGCTTGCGCCTTGGAACTCCGCTGGATAATCCATCGCACCAACGCCAATAATTAAGCCCTGGCCTTGTACAAGACGTGGAACTGAGTGAACGGTTCCGATTGTTCCTGGGTTTGTGAGCGAGACTGTGGTTCCTGCGAAATCTTCAATTGTGAGAGTGCCTCCGCGCGCCTTACCGACAGTTGATTCATAAGAAGCCCAGAACTGGCCGAAATCAAGTGCTTCACAACCCTTAATTGATGGAACAAGGAGCTGACGTGAACCATCTGGCTTTGCAAGATCAATAGCGATACCAAGGTTGATATGTGTTGGTCGACCGATTGCAGGCTTGCCTTCTAACTCAGTAAAGAATGCATTCATCTCAGGCATCTGGCGAAGCGCCTTAATCATTGCGTAGGCGATGATGTGAGTGAATGAAACCTTGCCACCGCGCCCACGCTTTAAGTGGTTGTTAATAACTGTACGGTTATCAATCATAAGTTTTGCAGGAATTGCTCGCACTGATGTTGCAGTAGGAACGCTCAGCGATGCTTCCATGCTGGCAACTACACGACCTGCAACTCCGCGAAGAGGTTCAATCGTTGCTTCATCAGGTGTCGCCAAAACTGGAGCTGGTCGTACGACAGCCTGCGCAGGTGTTCGATATAAAGCAGATGCCGAAGCTGGTGGGGTTACAACTTGTTGATTTGCTGGTTGCTGAGTTACAACTGGTTGTGTGGCAACATCTGGTGCAGCTTGAGGAACTGGTTGTGCGGCTACAGCTGGTGCTGCTGGTTGACTTGCAACAGGTACAGAACTCTTAACTTGTGCAGACTTTGGAACTGGCGGAGTTCCACCTTTTGGTCCACCAGCTGCAGGTGCTGTGGTGGTTGCTGGAGTTACTGAACCTGGTGTTGTTGGTGAGTATGTTTTAAAGAATTCAATCCACTCAGCTGTGACAGAAGATGGATCGCTCTGGTGGCGCTCATACATCTCTTCAACGAGCCAATCATTTGCTCCGAAGTCTTGACCTGGTTGCGTAGCCGACACTGGCGCGCTCCTTATATATAAGTGAAAACGGTTCGTCCTACGCCTAAGACTATCGGCTCAAGCCGAGGCCATAAATCCTTGAAGGGGCGAGATAGCGCACAGTTGCCGCCCAAACCGCCCATGGCCTCGGCCCACATAGCCTTTAGCAGCCCCCGGCCCCGAAATTTCAGAGTGCGAGAAATTGCCACC
>CAXNHI010000099.1:0-3977 GCA_964202195.1 Candidatus Planktophila sp.
CCCTGCCTTTCTAAACATTTCTGAGAGCGCACTGGCAATTCCACCATGTGCGATTCCATCTTCGACGACAACAACACTCTTGTAACGATCTGCCATAGCGATTAGTGATTGCGGCAGTGGCTTCACCCAGCGAGGATCAATAACGGTCACACCAACACCCTCGCGGTATGCCTGAGAGGCTGCCTCTACCGACATTGTCGCCATTGCACCCACGCTAATCAGAAGAACATCTGCACTCTCACCGCGGTAGAGAACATCAATGCCATCGCGCCGTTCAAAAGCTGGAATATCTGCAGGGACTGCTCCCTTTGGAAAACGAATAACAGTGGGCGCATCGCTAATTGCAATAGCCTCTCGCAGAACTTCCTTCAATCGTGCGCTATCGCGCGGTGCGGCCAAATGTAGAGTTGGAACAATGCCAGTCAGTGCCATATCCCAAATACCGTGATGGGAAGGGCCATCATCGCCAGTAATTCCCGCGCGATCAAGAACAAATGTTACTCCCGCCTTATGTAGAGCGACATCTAGGAGAAGTTGATCGAAGGCGCGGCTAAGAAAAGTTGAGTAGACGGCGACAACTGGGTGCAGGCCGGCAAATGCCATTCCGGCAGCACTGGTAACGGCGTGTTGTTCGGCAATTCCTACATCAATTGTGCGCTCAGGAAAGGCTGTAGCAAATTTATCTAGCCCGGTTGGTCCAAGCATCGCTGCCGTAATTGCAACAATATCTTCCCGTTCTGCACCAATGTCAACGAGTTCATCTGAGAAGACCTTCGTCCATGTTCGAGTGCTCTTGGTAACAGGAACACCGGTGGTCGGATCAACAACGCCTACCGCGTGAAACTTTTCAGCCTCATCTTCGATAGCTGGCTGATGGCCACGACCTTTTTCTGTAATGACATGTACCAAGACTGGTTCGCCAAATTGTTTAGCTTGCGCCAGAGCCCTCTCTAGCGCAGGAAAATCATGACCGTCGATGGGTCCCATGTACTTCAGGCCTAGATCTTCAAACATTCCCTGAGGGGCAACAATATCTTTAATCCCCTTCTTGACTCCGTGAAGAGTTTCATAGATCGGAGCACCAACAACTGGAGTCTTATGAAGTACTTCTTTACCCCAGTCAAGGAAACGTTCGTAGCCTTGTGTGACGCGAAGAGTGGAAAGGTACGTTGCAACGCCACCAACTGTAGGTGAATATGAACGTTCGTTATCGTTAACGACAAGAACAAGCTTGCGATCTTTTGCCGAAGCAATGTTATTGAGCGCTTCCCACGACATTCCGCCGGTAAGTGCACCATCGCCAACAACTACTACAACGCTGCGATCGCTCTGTCCAGTAATTGAAAAACCACGAGAGATTCCATCTCCCCATGAAAGTGCGGTTGATGCGTGTGAGTTTTCAATAACATCATGCTCACTCTCACTGCGATTGGGATATCCAGCTATTCCGCCTCGTTGACGCAAGAGATCAAAATCGCCTGCTCGTCCTGTCACGATCTTGTGCACGTATGACTGATGACCGGTATCGAAAAGGATCACATCGCGCGGAGAATCAAAGACACGATGAAGTGCCAGCGTCAGTTCTACAACGCCAAGATTTGGACCTAAGTGGCCACCAGACTTTGAAACTTTCTCAATAAGAAATGAGCGAATCTCCTGCGCCAAAGAGACGAGTTCGTCCTGGCTCAGCCCCTTGATATCTGCGGGGCTCTTAATTGACTCAATCACACCTAAAATTCTAGATCACCCAAGCAATTGTCGTAGGACGAACTGCATGATTCCGCCGTGGCGGTAGTAGTCGGCCTCACCTGGCGTATCGATACGAACCTTGGCCTTAAATGTGATCGCCCCCGCGGTTACGGTGACTTCCTTAGGTACTCCTCCTGTATTCAGGGCAGCGATGCCTGCGATTACAAAGCTTTCATCCCCCTTAAGCCCAAGGGTTGCAGCGCTCTGACCTTCAACAAATTGCAAAGGTAGAACACCCATTCCAATCAGGTTTGAGCGGTGGATGCGTTCAAAACTTTCTGCGATGACTGCGCGAACACCGAGCAGCGCAGTTCCCTTTGCCGCCCAGTCGCGAGAAGATCCTGAGCCGTACTCTTTACCTGCCAGGATCACAAGTGGAATTCCAGCTGCTTGATAGGCCGTTGATGCGTCATAGATTGTTGATTGCGCTCCGCCATCAAGGAAATTACGAGTGAATCCACCTTCGACGCCATCTAGCAGTAAGTTTCTCAAGCGGATATTTGCAAAGGTTCCACGAATCATTACTTCATGATTTCCGCGACGAGAGCCGTAGGAATTGAAATCATTACGCGCAACACCGTGTGCCTCCAAATACTTTCCAGCTGGAGAATCTGCCTTGATATTTCCTGCTGGAGAGATGTGATCAGTGGTAACCGAGTCACCCAAGATTGCAAGAACTCGAGCATCTGAAATATCTACAACTGGAGTCGGCTTAGCGGGCATATTTTCAAAGTATGGAGGCTTGCGGACGTAGGTCGACTCTGCATCCCACTCGAAGGTATTTCCGGTTGGAGTATCAAGAGACTTCCAGCGATGGTCGCCATCAAAGACTGTTGCATAATCTTTGGTAAACATTTCCGAAGAAATGCACGTGTCAATAACTTCCTGAATCTCTTGAGCAGATGGCCAAATATCCTTGAGCAGTACTGGGTTGCCCTCTTTGTCGCTACCCAGTGAATCATTTTCGAAATCATGATTCATAGTGCCTGCTAGTGCGTATGCAACTACTAATGGAGGCGATGCAAGGTAATTCATTTTTACATCAGGACTGATTCGACCTTCAAAGTTACGGTTTCCAGAAAGCACTGATGTCACAGCCAAATCGCTTTCGTTAATTGCCTTGCTGATTTCGATTGGAAGAGGGCCAGAGTTACCAATACATGTAACGCATCCATAGCCGACAAGGTAAAAACCAAGTGCCTCCATGAAGGAAGTAAGGCCTGCTCGGTCATAATAATCGGTAACGACTTTAGAGCCCGGGGCTAGGGTGGTCTTTACCCACGGCTTTGAAGTAAGCCCCTTTTCTACCGCTTTTTTAGCAAGTAGAGCTGCACCGATCATCACAGAAGGATTGGAGGTATTTGTGCACGAGGTAATTGAGGCAATAACTACATCGCCATTTTTTATTGTTGTCTTATGTTCCCCAACTGTGACTGGATATGCAGACTTTCCAGTTTTGTCGGTGAAATATGTCGGCAAAATCTTTTCAAACTCGCTCTTGGAATCTGAGAGTGAGACTCGATCCTGGGGACGCTTCGGTCCTGCGATAGAAGGCACAACTGTTGAGAGATCAAGTTCAATATGTTCAGAAAAACGTGGTGATGTCGCCGGATCGTGCCAGAGTCCTTGCGCCTTTGCATATGCCTCGACAAGAGCAACTTGCTCCTCATTACGCCCTGTCAGTCTTAAGTAGCGCAGAGTCTCTTCATCGATAGGGAAGATTGCGCAGGTGGAACCATATTCGGGACTCATATTTCCAATCGTTACGCGATTTGCCATCGGTACGCTGACAACACCTGGTCCATAGAACTCAACAAACTTTCCAACTACGCCATGCTTGCGGAGCATTTGAGTAATTGTGAGTGCAAGATCTGTTGCAGTGGTTCCGGTCGGTAGCTCGCCGCTCAGTTTGAATCCGACAACGCGCGGGATCAACATCGATACTGGCTGGCCGAGAAGTGCTGCTTCGGCCTCAATTCCACCAACGCCCCAACCGAGAACACCAAGGCCGTTTACCATTGTGGTGTGTGAGTCGGTGCCCACGACAGTATCTGGATAGGCGCGTAAAACTCCATTAATAGTGCGAGTCATAACAACTCGAGCAAGGAACTCAATATTTACTTGGTGAACGATTCCAGTTCCAGGTGGAACTACCTTAAATTCATCGAATGCTCCTTGGCCCCATCGCAAGAAGCGGTAACGCTCACGATTACGCCCATAATCGATAT
>CAXNHI010000100.1:0-3944 GCA_964202195.1 Candidatus Planktophila sp.
AAACAATGAAGCACATTCCACCCACTACCGCCAGATTAAAGGCGGTGTGATGGGTTAATGAAACCGCAATAGAAATTGCGATCGCACCGGACCACCACGTCAGTGGGTGGAATGTTCTCTTCATCTACTTATGAATTACTTGTTAGCTAGAGCTGCAGGTGTAGGAATTTCTACGCCGCACTCTTTACGTGGATATCCACCAAGGCCACAAATCAGCCCTGACTTATCGCCGCGAACTCGGACAACTTTTCCAAGTACATCGATTCCTTGCGCTTTTTTATCGATGGTGACGCAGCGCTTAACAGTCATTAGTGGCCTTTCTCCCGATGGGGCAAGGTATGCCGCACCGAAATCAATAACAATGGCGATTCTCTTCTTACCTGTGACTGCACGAGTCTTGCCGCAGATTGATTGAAAGTCTGGAAGTACTGATGGGGACGTTGCATCTGGAATTGCTTCACTTGAAAATGTGAATGCCCATCCTTCTACCGATCCATCAGCGATATCGACTGTGGGACCTGTCATTGCAGCTGTCCACACTGTCGCCTTTGGTGCTGCTTGGAAATATCCCCAATAGCGATACCCGGTTGATGCTGCTTGTGCTGGAGTAATTGTTGCGGCAAGTAATGCCAGAGTGGCAAGAACTGCGAATTTCTTCTTCATGAATCTGGAGCTCCTCAATGTGTGAGAGTCTCACAGGGGTAGCTCCTAGAAATAGCGCATGCACGCTTGACTTTGGACTACGCCCCGCAAACCTCGGCGGGTGTTTGTCAATGTTCTTAGGTAGGTAATCCGACTACGAGCGAAGAACGCTCTTACGGTTGCGGGTCAGCGTCGGATTTGCACCGAACTTCCCCTACAAAAGAACTCTTATTAAGTTGTGTGCATACCCTAGGGGTAGTTAGAACTTTTCTCCTACAGCCACGCCAGGCTTTGGTGCGCGCATGCGGCGCATCTGCGTCGAACGAAGCCATCCGTACATGCCAAGACCCTTACCAGTCTCACCAGGAAAACGTGCAATTACTTCGCGCTTGATTTTACGGCCAAGAAGAGCACCATCAATTACTGAAGCAAAGAGAACTGTGTACATAAGAACAACACCAATAACTGCAGCTGCAGCGATTGGAATAAGTGAAACGAGAAGTACAACGCCAATGACAGGAAGAAAATACTCACCGATAGAACGACGTGTGTCGACATAGTTTCTTACAAATCTTTTCACGGGTCCACGGTCGCGTGCTGGGAGCGCATTCTCATCGCCGCGAAGGTATGCAGCGCGTTGAGCCATTCGAGCGGCACGAGTTGCAGATTTTTGACGGGCCTTCTCTTCCTTTGAACGCGCAGGTGCAAGGGATGAAACCTTGCGGGCAGATTCTGCATCTTTGCGCTTAGGGGTTGGGCGCCCCTTCTTTTGCGAAGTTTTCGCTTCGGAAGATTCGTTGCTCATGGGTGGACTATAGAGCGAGCATTCGCTCAAGTGCTAGTTGAGAGAACTTCTTCACTGTGGCATCTACCGATATTTGGTTGACCACGTGGCCCGCGACCAGAGATTCCATCGCCCAGACCAGATGGGGGAGATCAATACGGTTCATCGTCGAGCAGTAGCATAAAGTTTTATCGAGAAAGACGATCGTCTTATCGGGATGAGCTTTGGCAAGGCGCGAAACGAGATTGAACTCGGTGCCTATGGCCCAGGCGCTACCTGCAGGAGCTGCCTCAATTATCTTGATAATAAATTCAGTGCTACCCACTACATCGGAATTTGTTACTACCTCATGAGTGCATTCTGGGTGAACGAGAATCTTTACTTCAGGAATGCGGGAGCGCACATCATCAATTGATTCTTTAGAGAAACGTCCATGCACAGAGCAGTGGCCGCGCCAAAGAATGACCTTCGCGTTTTTGATTTCGATCTCAGTCAGACCACCCATGGGCTTCCATGGATTCCAGAGAACGCAATCTTCAAGTGAGAGCCCAAGGCTTTTCACCGCGGTATTTCTTCCTAGATGTTGATCGGGGAGAAAGAGAACCTTCTCACCTTGCGTAAAGGCCCATTGCATTGCAGATTGCGCATTAGAAGATGTGCAGACAGTTCCGCCATGCTCACCAGTAAATGATTTGATAGCTGCAGATGAATTCATATACGTCACTGGAATTGTTCTGCTGGCAACACCAAGATCACTCAATGTCTTCCAGCACTCATCAACTTGTGAGGCAGTAGCCATGTCAGCCATGGAACAACCGGCAGCTAAGTCAGGGAGAATAACTCTCTGTCGATCACTTGTAAGGATGTCGGCACTTTCTGCCATAAAGTGCACACCGCAGAAAATTACGAACTCAGCTGTGCTCTGGGCTTGTGCAGCTTGCGCCAACTTAAATGAGTCGCCTCTGATGTCTGCGAATTCAATAACCTCTTCGCGCTGATAGTGATGTCCAAGAACGATGGCGCGATCACCGAGGGCGGCGCGTGCAGCCTTGGCTCGGGAGACGAGTTCTGGATCGCTGGCAGCTGGAATCTCACCTGCACAAGTCACTCCACGTTCAGAGAGTGGGTCTGAACCGCGCCCGAGAAGCAGGAGGTTGGTCACAGTAGAAGATGACATGTCTCTATTCTCACCTATTTGGGTCGCGGATGCGAAGTGACGCGGGTACTCTTTGCCTATGACTACACAGGACACAACATCGGCCACCACCAGCATCTCTCTCACCGATGGGGCAGCAGCCAAGGTTGCAGCGCTCTTGGCACAAGAAGGTGCTGACGATCTCTACCTTCGCGTTGAGGTTCAACCAGGTGGATGTTCAGGTCTTCGCTATCAGCTCTTCTTTGATAACCGCGAACTCGAAGGCGATGTAGTCCGCATGTTTGGCGCAGTCAAAGTAATTGTTGGAAAGCTAAGCGATCCATATTTGATGGGTGCAACAATTGATTTTGTGGATACGATTGAAAAGCAGGGCTTTACTATCGATAATCCAAATGCCGGAGGTTCTTGTGCCTGCGGTGATTCTTTTAACTAATCGCCACATTTACATCTAGTTACTTGTAGATTCTCGCCCTATGAAGATAGGTGTCGCAGGTTCGGTCGGTCGCGACCACATCATGACTTTCCCAGGTAAGTTTTCAGATTCTGTCGTCGTGGGCTCACTCGAGAAATTATCACTCTCATTTTTAGTCGATGGTTTAGAAGTTCGCCGCGGTGGTTGCGCGGCCAATATCTGTTTCGGCCTTGGAGTTCTCGGACATAAGCCACTTCTGATCGCAGCAGTTGGGAAAGATTGGCCAGATTACAACGCATGGCTTACTCGCCACGGCGTTGACACTTCTCATGCTCTTGTCTCTACGACTCAATTCACCGCACTCTTTACTGTTACGACCGACTCTGAACTTAATCAATTTGCATCATTCTTTCCAGGCGCAATGTCAGAGGCACGAGATATTGAGCTTCAGCCCATTATTGATAAGGAAGGCAATCTCGACCTTCTAGTAATTTCGCCAGATGATCCAGCGGCAATGTTGCGCCATACAGAAGTGGCGAAGTCAAAGGGCATCGCTGTTCTTGCAGATCCTTCTCAGCAGATGGCCCGTCTTTCGGGTGAGGAGATTAAAACTCTCATCGACGGAGCTACTTATCTTTTCTTGAATGAGTATGAGTTGGCACTGGCTATTCAAAAGACCGGCTGGAGTGATGATGAAATTCTTGATCGCGTGAAATATCGCGTAGTCACTTTAGGTTCTGCTGGTTCGCGTGTAGAAGGTCGGGGTACTCCGACAATCACTGTGACCTGCCCTCAAGAAAGAGCGAAGGTTGATCCAACGGGAGTAGGCGACTCCTTTAGAAGCGGATTCGTAGCAGGACTTGCTTGGGAACTTTCACATGAACGGTGCGCGCAGTTGGGCTCACTTATTGCAACGTATGTCATTGAGACGATGGGTACGCAGGAATACA
>CAXNHI010000101.1:0-3865 GCA_964202195.1 Candidatus Planktophila sp.
GCAAATCTTGAGCTCAAGAAAGATAAGCAGGTATTGCCAGTAAATGCCTTGCAAGAAGCTTTCCGTATCTCGCATGCTGTTGCTGAGGTGACCAACGTTTCACCTTCTGCACGTCAGCCATATGTTGGTGTATCTGCATTTGCACATAAGGCGGGTCTACATGCATCTGCGATCAAGGTAGATCCAAACCTGTACCAACACGAAGATCCAGCATCTGTCGGAAACGATATGCGTATGTTGGTCTCAGAGATGGCAGGGCGTGCATCCATTGAATTAAAGTCTCAAGAACTCGGTGTTGACCTTGGGGGAGATCGAGATCTCATTGGTCGCGTGGTTGAACGTGTCAAAGAGATGGAATCGCGGGGCTTTACCTTTGAGGCAGCGGACGCATCCTTTGAATTACTTCTCCATGAAGAGCTCGCAGGAAAGCGCCCAACGTTTTTCACAATAGAGCATTGGCTGACCACAACAGAGCGCAGTGAAGGATCCATCGTTACAAAAGCCGAAGTGACAGTTACGGCACAAGGTAAAGAGATCACATGTAGTGGTTCAGGAAACGGACCAGTAAACGCTTTTGATCGCGCACTCCGTGATGGTCTTAACGCACTCTACCCAGAGCTTGCTGTTCTAGAGCTGACAGATTATAAAGTACGAATTCTCGAAGGTCGCCTCGGTACCGGTGCTATTACTCGCGTATTAGTTGAAACCTCAGACGGTAAGGGCGAGTGGAGCACAGTGGGTGTTCATGAAAACGTTATTGCAGCATCTGCCATGGCTTTAGAAGATGCGCTTACCTTCGGCTTACTGCGTCAGGGACGAAAGCCCGAGTAACCTTGCTCCATGAGTCATGAGATCGAAAAGATACGTGACGATTTTGCTTTTCATCTAGAACGCGAACGCAACCTTTCGGTTCATACGATTCGTGCCTACTTAGGTGATCTCGATAGTTTGATCGAGCATCTGGTCACTCTCAAAGTTGCTGATCTTTCTCAATTAACGCTTCCTCATATTCGCTCTTGGCTTGCCAATCAGCAGGTCAAAGGGGGAGCGCGCACCACGTTGTCGCGTCGCGCGGTATCGATTCGAATCTTTACCAAGTGGGCACATAAGAAAGGATTTCTTGCTAGCGATGTTGGGATTTCGCTGGCTACACCAAAAGGTCACCGCACACTTCCTGAAGTGCTCACCGTTGCAGATGCCTCACTTGCAATGGATGCCCTTGAAGCTCGCGTTGGTGAAGAAGAAGGACCGCTTGCAGTGCGCGATCTAGCAATTCTGGAAGTGCTCTATGCCACCGGCGCTCGAGTATCTGAGCTATGCGGATTAGATTTTTCAGATGTTGATTATTCGCGAAATACGATCAGAGTTTTAGGAAAAGGAAATAAAGAGCGCACGATTCCGTTGGGTAATCCAGCGATGAAGGCTCTTGATTCGTGGATCAAGAGTGCTCGTCCGCTTGTAGCTTCAAATAAATCAGGTACTGCAGTTTTTCTCGGAGCCCGTGGAAAACGTATCGATCAGCGCACAGTGCGAACAATCGTTTATGAAGCGCTATCGGCACTTGAGGGCGTAGAGCGAATGGGACCACACGGGCTTCGACATTCTGCTGCCACCCATCTCTTGGAAGGTGGAGCAGATCTTCGTACCGTCCAGGAAATTCTGGGCCATGCATCTTTGGCAACCACACAGATCTATACCCATGTATCTACCGAAAGACTTCAAAAAGCCTTCAAACAGGCACATCCTCGCGCTTAGCTTCGGGGATTTTGCACCCAATTTCCTCAGGTAGAATTTCGCCCAGCACCGATCCACAAGATCGGTGACTTCTCAGCACTTAATTCATGAATCGCTTATGCGGGGAATGAAGGCCAATTCGGTCTGATGTCACAAGCATCAGTCGGCGTTGTAGGTGCGACGGACTTAACAAATTGTTAAGTCATAAACCGAGCAGATTTTCTGCGAGTGCTTTGGCGCGCGCAAGTAAATCTAAAAAGGAGTGCCGTCATGGCAGGAGTAACAATGCGTGAACTCCTCGACAGTGGAGTCCATTTTGGACATCAGACACGTCGATGGAACCCAAAGATGAAGCGTTTTATTTTCACAGAGCGCAATGGCATCTACATCATCGATATTCAGCAATCACTTGCTTTAATCGATCAGGCGTATGCCTTCGTAAAAGATACAGTTGCAAAAGGTGGCCACGTTCTATTCGTTGGCACAAAGAAGCAAGCACACCAGCCAATCATTACGCAAGCTGCGCGCGTTGGTATGCCAACCGTGACAGAGCGCTGGTTAGGTGGAATGCTCACTAACTTCCCAACTGTCTACAAGCGTATTCAGCGTCTTAAGGAGCTCGAAGCTCTTGAGAATGCAAATGACATGTTGCTTACAAAGAAAGAACTTCTTGTTCTTCGACGTGAGCGCGAAAAACTTCACAAGAACCTTGACGGTATCCGTCACATGACCAAGTTGCCTTCAGCAATTTGGGTAGTCGATACCAAGAAGGAGCACTTGGCAGTCGCGGAAGCGAAGAAGCTGGGAATTCCAGTAATCGCAATCCTTGATACCAACTGTGATCCAGATGAAGTTGATTACAAGATTCCAGGTAACGATGATGCAATCCGTTCCATCGAATTGCTTACACGTGTTATCACAGATGCAATCGTTGAGGGCCTCAAGGCTCGCACAGCGACAACATCTGCAGATGTAAAGCCTGTTGAAGCAGCAACTGCAGAAACTGCAACTGCTGAACTTGAAAGTGCGCTTCTGGCGTCCGAACCAAAGACTGAGAATGCTGTGGCAGAGGTTCCAGAGTCAGATACAGCGACAGAAAGTGGTGGACGTTAAACGTGGCTAACTACACAGCAGAAGATGTAAAGCGTCTTCGCGAAGCAACCGCAGCAGGAATGCTCGATTGCAAGAAAGCTCTTGATGAAGCAGATGGCGATTACGACAAGGCTCTTGATCTCATTCGAGTAAAGGGACTTAAGGGCGTTACAAAGCGCGAAGGTCGTCTGACTTCAAATGGTCTTGTTGTTGCACGTGTTTCAGGTGGTGTCGGCGTAATGCTCGAACTTAACTGTGAGACAGATTTCGTTGCAAAGGGTGAGCGTTTTATCGCTCTTGGTGATGAACTCGTTGAGCACCTTCAGGTAGCAAAGAGTGCAGATCTTGAGTCATTCCTCTCCTCAACAATGGCTAATGGAAAAACAGTGCAATTTGTTCTCGATGAGGGCAATGCAACACTGGGCGAAAAGATTGAAATTCGCAACGTTGCAGTGATCGAAGGACCAGTTGGTCTCTACCTTCACAAGACAAGCCCAGATCTTCCACCACAGGTTGGCGTTCTCGTTGCTCTTGTTAAGGAAGCAGCAGAAGTTGGCAAGGATGTTGCACAGCACATCGCAGCATTTGCACCAAAGTTTGTACATCGCGATGACGTACCTGCAGATTTGATTGAGAACGAGCGCCGTGTTGCTGAGGCAACAGCTCGTGAGGAAGGTAAGCCTGAGGCTGCCCTTTCAAAGATCATCGAAGGCCGCGTCACCGGATTCGTCAAGGAAGTCAGCTTGCTCGAGCAGGCATTTGCTAAAGATGCCAAGAAGACCGTGCAGCAGATCCTTGATGAGGCAGGAACCGCCGTCAAGAAGTTCCACCGTTTCCGCGTAGGTCAGTAGACTTCACGCATAAGATTCACAAAGCTTTACATAAGTGAGAGGAGCACCTAATGCCCGGTACAAGAGGTTCGTATCGGCGGGTGCTCCTCAAGCTTTCTGGAGAAGTTTTCGGTGGAGAAAAGGGCATCGGTGTTGATCCTGATGTTTTGGCTGATGTAGCAAAACAAATTAACGCAGTCGTCCGCGAA
>CAXNHI010000102.1:0-3752 GCA_964202195.1 Candidatus Planktophila sp.
AGATGAGGATTCTCTTCTTCAACGCTCCACGCCATCGTGGAAGATGTGAGAAGAATGCTTAATGTAAGTGGCAGGAAGCGTGAAGAAAATTTCTTAGAGATCTTGCTTCTGCTCATGAAATATCCTTAGGAAGATCGGCGAAGTGGATCCCAATCAGGATCAAGTGCTGCATTCTTATCTATGTTGCTTACAACTGCAACACTTTCCTTGCGCGCAGCTGATTCACTAATTGAGATCAGGATATCCAATACGTGATTTCCTAGATTGGCTGAGGCTATGTGGTCATTTCCAGCTAGGAAAGATTGCATCATATTAAGGGCGCCGAGGCCGCGACCATGTTTATTTCCCACAGCAGTTAACTTCTTTTGCTCTTGACCGGCTTGATACATGACGCTCTCGCCATCAAAATTATTGGGATCAGGCAATGTGATTGCACCTTCTGAGCCAGTTATCTCGACAAAACCTGTCACTTCATGAGCTGCTTCAAAGCTAAAGATAGAAACAGCGCTGGCACCAGATGCGAACTCGATGAGCGCAGTTATCTGAGTGGGCTCTTCGACCGGAAAGGATGTTCCTTTCTTGGGACCAGACCCTACAGTGCGATTCTCTTGAGACTTTGAAGAAGTTGCCGTCACTCGGATGGCTTTTCCAAAGATTTGAACCAAGGTTGTTACGTAATAAGGACCCATATCAAAGAGTGGTCCCGCACCTTTAGCAAAGAGAAAAGCTGGATCTGGATGCCAAGAATCTGGCCCAGCGGTTTGAAAGATTGTCAGCGCAGTCAGTGGCTTTCCAATAGAGCCGCCACGAATTGCGTTTAAACCAGTCTGCACACCTGCTCCAAGAAAAGTATCGGGTGCAATCCCAAGTCTTACCCCATTCTTCTGTGCAGCCTCAAGTAATTGCGCTGCCCCAGATCTATCAAGTGCCATAGGTTTTTCAGACCAGACATGCTTACCCGCATTAAGAGCGGAAAGACTTACCGGAACATGTGCAGCCGGAATAGTGAGATTAATGACGAGCTGGATCTGATCATTGGCGAGCAATTCATCGAGAGATCCACTTGCAGGAACGCCCCACTTCTTTGCTTGAGAAGCAGCGCGCTCTCTATCTAAATCCGCGACAAAGAGAACTTCGAAGTCGGGGAAGGTTGTGAGGTTAGAAAGATATTGGTCGCTGATATTTCCCGCACCAACAATTCCTACTCTAATTCTCTCGTGTTGCATTAGCCCTTGATCGCGCCTTCCATAACGCCCTTAACCAATTGCTTGGAAACAAGGAAGAAGAGAATTATGAGGGGGAGTGTGGCAAAGAATGCGGCACCCATTTGGGCAGCGTGATTAACGATGTAAGCCTGTTCCTTCATCTGGGCGATAGCCATCTGAACGGTCAGCATCTTGTCTCCATCGAGAATGAGCATCGGCCAGAGGAAGTCATTCCACGCACCGAGGAATGAGAAGAGACCCATAACAAGGGCAGTTGGGCGCACCAACGGAAAGACTATTTTTGTATAGATCTGCCATGGAGATGCTCCATCGATGCGAGCAGCTTGGATAACTTCATCGGTAATAACCGCAGAGATACTCTGTCTCATCCAGAAAACACCAAAGGCTGAGACCAATCCCGGGACAATAATCGCCTTAAGGTCATTATTCCAGCCAAGTCTGGTGACAAGGATGTACATCGGAATGATTCCGAGCTGGCCTGGAACCATCATTGTGAGAAGGATGAAAGCAAAGAACTGCTTCTGCCCCTTGAACTTTAACTTTGCGAAGGCGTATCCAGCAAAGGTGCAGAAGAAGATATGCGAAACAGCCATCGAGATTGAGATGATGAATGAGATAGTGATCGCACGCGAGATATTTGCATATTGGAAAATAACATCGAAGGTGACAGGGAGCTGATCTCCAAGAGTAAATCTTGGTGGATTCTTGGCAATCTCATTCTTTTCATTCGAGGCAACAACAAGCATCCACCAGAATGGGAAGATGACTAAAAACGTTGTCACACCGAGTGTGACGTATGCAATTGCTGCGCCAATTTTGAATTGTGGCTTCTCAGTAGGTGAAGTGGACTTATTTTTCGTAAGAATACTCATCATTAATCCTTCGCAATCTTACTAGCAATGGTCGCATTAATTAACGCAAAAACAATCACACAGAAGAATATGAAGATTCCAATAGCTGCTCCATAGCCGAACTGGAATTTTCTAAAGGCTTCCTCATAGAGGAACATCGCGAGTGTGTAGAACTGCTTATCGTTTCCACCCCCGACTCCACCCAAAATGTAAGGCTCGTTGAAGGTCTGGAGACCACCAATGGTCGACATGGTGATGGTAAAAATCATTACATTTCTGATTCCAGGAAGGGTCACATACTTAAACTGCTGCCAGCCAGTTGCACCATCGAGGGAGGCGGATTCATAGAGTTCTTTAGGAATCGACTGCATAGCCGCCAGATAGATGAGGGCGTTATAACCGGTCCATCTCCAGATAATCATTGTTGCAATTTCAAAGTGGCTGGTGAAGGTTCCCTCCATCCAGTTAATCTTGTCTACGCCAAAGATGTTGAGTACGTAGTTAATGAGACCAAAATCGCGACCGTACAGTGAGCTGAAAATTACTGCGATAGCTAGAACCGAAGTGACATTCGGAATCAAAATAGCTGCACGCCAAAAATTAGAGAATCTCAAACGATTACGATTCAGGATCGTGGCTAGATAGAGAGCTAGCGCCAATTGAGGAATTGTGCCAAGGACCCAAATGCTCAATGTGTTACGTAGGGCCTTCCAGAGAACTTCATCTTGGAGCAAATTAGTAAAGTTTGTGAGACCGATAAAAACTTTCTCACCTAGCGGATCCCAGGCAAAAAATGCCATGTAGCTGGTGTAGAGAATAGGAAAGATGCCGAAGACGAGATAGAGAAAATAGAACGGTGAAATTGCAAAGAAAGCCGTACGACCTTCACCATCGCGAAGTGAGGATTTGCTTTTAGTCGATGTGTTTCTACTCAAACTCATTCTTCTCCATCTTTCAATTCTAAAATTTTAGAGTAAGCCGAGGGCAATTCGGCAAGTGCCAAACTGCCCTCGACTTACTTATTTAGAGAGGGTAGACCCTAGGAAAGGGCCTTGATCTTCTTGATTTCCTTCATGAGCTGAGCCCATGATGCTGCTGGTGTCTGCTTACCAGAAGCCATACGGCCAACAGCCGCGTTGTAGGCATCCTTTACGGAAACCTGGAACTTACCTTCGTAGATTGGCTTCTTGATTGACATAACTACATCAGAGAAGATTTTTCCGATAGGTGCATTGTTGTATGCAACATCTCTCGCAGCTAGGAATTTTGGATCCTTATACACTGCTGGAGTTGTTGGAAGTACGCCCTTATCAAGGAATAGCTTGAGTTGTTGCTGAGGTGCAAGTACCCAGCTGATAAATGTCCAAGCTGCCTTTGGATTAGCTGCGAACTTAGGGATTGTGAGTTGTGAACCACCCCAGTTTGCTCCGCCACCAGGCATCTGGGCAACATCCCAAGCTCCTGGAATGTCCTTAGCGTTGTTTTGGATATTTGCGAGCAACCATGAAGGACAGAGCATTGCAGCGAAAGCTCCATTGCCCATTCCCTGGTTCCAGTCGCTTGACCAAGGTGCGATTTCCGCAGATAGCTTCTTAGAAACAAATGTTGCTGCTAAGTCGTAAGCCTTCTTTACCTGTGGAACTTCAACGATCTTGTCAGTCTTCTTGTCGTAGAA
>CAXNHI010000103.1:0-3721 GCA_964202195.1 Candidatus Planktophila sp.
GCAATGATGCGAAGTGGGGCCCCGCTTAGCCAATCGATTACGGTCTGGATTTGCTCGTTCATAGACCAAAGGTACTTCACGAGGCAATAAAGGATGCAAGAAATTAACCTTGAAATACAGTGAAGTTGGTCGACCCTAGTGCAAGATAGGCCAATCGGCGCGAGCCACGCGCCTGACACAACTGGAGCAGTCATGTCGCGAAGCCTCGTGCTCAACGCAACGTATGAACCTCTCGGCGTTGTACCTAACCGCCGTGCGCTGATCCTTGTTCTTAATTCGCGGGCAACAATGGTTGAGTCATCTGGCGAAATATTGCGTTTTGCATCTGGTCAGTTAGAGCTCCCATCAGTTGTACGACTTAATAAATTTATTCGAATTCCTTATCGCCATGCAGTTCCACTTTCTCGACGTGCAATCTTTGCTCGCGATGGCGGACGGTGTGTTTACTGTGGCGCAAATGCAACTTCTATAGATCATGTTATTCCGCGCTCTCGTGGAGGCGGACATAGTTGGGAAAATGTTGTCTCTGCATGCCACAAGTGCAATCACTTGAAGGCGGATAAACCGCTGAAAGAGTTGGGTTGGAGACTCAGATCACTTCCACGCGAACCAGTTGGTGCAGCTTGGAGAATTCTTGGCACTGGTCGCACAGAGCCACAGTGGAATCCATATCTAGAACCATTTGGTGTGGCTGCAGCCACTGCCTAACCTCACTTACACTTACACCATGATTCATATGATCACATCCGCACTTAACATGGGCTACAACGACGGTGGCGCAATGCCAGGTGATTCACTTACCGCAGTTCAAACTTTCCTTTACTTTGTTGCAACACCGGTTGGACTTTTCCTCTTAATTTCACTCCTAGTTGTTGTTGGCACACGCGAGAAAAAGAAGACAGAGCCCGGCAAAAAGCCAAGCTCTGTCATCGATTCAATCGAATAAGAATTACTTATCTGCAGTACGCGCCTTAAGTGCGCGCGACATCGCATCTCGTCCTTCTGTAATTGCACGACGAAGCGCACTTGATGCATCTTTACCAGTGACGCTAAGCCATTGCTCTGCCTTAGCTAACGTCTCTGAAGTGATAACCCATGATGGGAAGAGAAGGTTCGCTGTTGTCTCAGCGATCTCGTATCCCTTGGTCTCCCACACCTTTAACATCGAGTCAAAATATGGATCGACAAAGTCGGCCAAGACTTCGTGATGGATATTCTCATTGAATCCAAGGCATGTATATGAGTGGATTGTGTTCGAGAGATCATCTGTAATGATCGATGCAAATGCCTTCGACTTTGCATCTTTCGTTGGGATCGATGCGTAGGCACGTGCGGTGTACTGCTTACCGTGTGCGGTCTGATCTTTAGCAGACTCTGCATCGATATCTGCAGGCCCAAATACTCCGCGCTTAACACCACAGATAAAGATGTACCAGCGGATTTCGGCATCTATCAAGAGTCCAGTGATTGAACCATCAAGAATTGCCTTGATGCGATCATAATTCGCTGGAGTCACTGCAAAGTTTGCAAAGGCACGAGCAAAGGCCATCTGATGGTCACTTCCTGGTTTCGATTCATCAAGGAGGGCTTCAACTGATTGAGCTAGATGTGCACGAAGTGAATCGCGCTTTACAGGATTGGCATACGCCCAGATTGCTGTATCGATCTGCATCAAAGTCGCAGAGACGATAGAGATATCGGATTCGGTCTTGAGTGCGTTCAGTGCAATGGTGACGTAATCAGTTGTTGAGAGCTCACCATCGCGACATGAATCCCAGAGTGAAGCCCAGATAAGTCCACGTGCAAGGGAATCATCGAGGTGCCCAAGGTGAGACTTCATCGTTGTAATTGAGCGATCGTCGAAGCGCAACTTGGCGTATGTCTGATCTTTATCGTTGATCAGTACAAGGTCAGCAACCTTTTCATCAGCGAGTGCTGAGACTTGAGTTAACTCGCCAGCGATATCGAGTTCGACGCTGGTACGACGAGAGAGCTTGTCGCCAGAGATATCAAAGAGACCAACATGCAAACGGTGTGGACGAAGTTCCTTTGAACCAACCGGCATTGTTGGCACTTCTTGTTTGATTGCAATCGACTTGTAGTTCTGGCCATCTATTTCGATGACAGGGCGAAGAGTGTTCACACCTGCTGTGCGCAGCCACGTTGAAACCCATGGCGTGAGATCGCGGCCTGAGGCAGCCTCAAGCTGATCGATCAAATCCTTAAGCGTGGTGTTACCGAATGCATGCTTTGAGAAGTAGAGGCGAAGACCCTTGATGAAGTTATCGCGACCCACGTGAGCCACAAGTTGCTGCAAGACTGATGCACCCTTGGCATATGAGATGCCATCAAAGTTAGTTCTTACTGCATCGAGATCTTCCATCTCGGTAGCAATTGGGTGAGTAGTTGATAGTTGATCAACGCGATATGCCCAGTTCTTGCGAAGTGAGTTGAACTCAGTCCATGCCTGCTTGTACTTAGTTGATGCAGAGACAGATTCGTATGACGCCCACTCTGCAAATGATTCGTTAAGCCATAGGTCATCCCACCACTTCATAGTGACGAGATCGCCAAACCACATATGTGCCATCTCGTGATGGATCGTGGTTGCGCGGCCTACATAGCTGCGTTCGGTTACCTTGGAGCGGAAGATCAGAACATCTTCATGGAAAGTTACGCAGCCAACGTTCTCCATTGCACCCCAGTTATATTCAGCAACTGCGATCTGGTCGTACTTACCGAATGGATATGCCAAACCGAAAGTCTTCTCAAAATAAGCAAAGCCTTGCTTAGTTACTTCAAAGATATTTTCAGCATCGACATACTTGAAGAATGACTTGCGCGCATAGATTCCGAGAGGGATTGTCTTCTCGCCCTTGTACTCATCGTGTACCGATGTATATGGACCAGCCACGATTGCTGTGACATAGGTAGAGATCACTTGGGATTCAGCGAATTGCAAGAATTTGCGATCGCTAGCTAGCTCTTGAGTTGATTCGATTGCGTAGTTCGAGATTACTTCCCAGTGCTTCGGGGTAATGGTGCTGATAGTAAATGTTGCCTTCTGATCCGGTTGGTCAAAGCAGGCATACATACGGCGAGCATCGCCAGTTTCAAATTGGGTGTAGAGATAGATCTCGTTATCTACAGGATCTACAAAACGGTGAAGGCCTTCACCTGAGTTTGAGTAAACGCCATCATGTTCGATTTCAAGAATATTTTCTGCAGCTAGGGCAGGTAGATAGATTGTTTCGCCATCAAACTTTGGATCAAAGTCAGCGCCATTGAGTTTTGCGCTGATAACTTTGCTTCCGACGCAGTCGATAAAGGTGGTTGCGCCAGGCTTAAGCCCTGTAAATGCAACTGTTGTCTTTACGCGAAAATTCTCCGCACCCGTTGTTAGATCTAAATCGATTCGATAGCTCTTGACCTTGACGATCTCTGAACGCTCTGCCGCTTCGACCTGCTTGATATTTGTGCCTGGCACGGGTAACTCCTTTGTCATATCTATCGTGTGAAATCAGGGGCTTATCCAATCATGTAAGAATGGGTCTATGGAAACCCGGTCGGTACGCAGCTATCGCTTACGAGGTTCTCGCATCACCCGCTCACAGGCAACCGCCCTCGATCGATTCTGGCCTATCTATGGCGTTGAGATTCCCGAAGGAAAGTTAGATCTACCCGCACTCTTTCCTGATTCGAAAGAGATCATCATGGAGAT
>CAXNHI010000104.1:0-3705 GCA_964202195.1 Candidatus Planktophila sp.
GCACTTCGAAAAGATTTAGTGCGCCAGATCCGCATTTCCAAACCTGATCGCATGCTCTGCCAATCACCTGAACGAAATTGGGAGCGCATTGGTGCCAGCCATCCAGATCACCTTGCAGCTGGTGAAGCAGCCATTCAAGCGGTCTATCCAGATGCGCGTAATCCATTCGCCTTTACCGATTTACTTGATAACGAAGGTCTTGCACCATGGCGCGTGAAAGAAGTGTGGATGATGGGCTTTGCTCATCCCGATCACTTTGTAGATATCACCGATACCTTTGATTTAAAGATGGCTGCTCTTCATAGCCATGTTTCACAGACTGCCCACAATAAAGAGCTCGACACAATGGTACGTGAGTGGGGCCAACGCAATGCTGGCCTTGGCGGACTTCCTGACGGACGTATTGCTGAAGCTTTTAAAATCATTCACACAAATTAATTTTTATTTAGCTGAGGCACTTTCAATCACAACGAGTTGAATCGGAATTCCATCCGATGCGTAATATGCCTGACCATCTGATTCAACTTTGTAAGCGCCGACTTCTGCGATCTTCTTAAGTAGATCTAACCCCGAAGTAATGCGACCAAAGATTGTGTAGTCAGGACCTAGTTGCGTATCGGCATAAACTAAGAAGAATTGGCTTCCATTTGTACCAGGGCCGCTATTTGCCATTGCTAGTGTGCCTGCTGGGTAGTTCTTTGCACCGGCCTTAGGCAAATTCTCTTCCTTATATCCAACCCATCCACCAGGGCTTCCTCCACCTTGCGCAGTGGGATCTCCACATTGCAATACATAGAGTCCGGAAGTTGTGAGGCGATGACAGATAGTCCCGTTGAAGTACTTTACATTTGCAAGGGTTGTGATATTTGTCGTTGTCTGCGGTGCTAATTTGGTCAACATCGTCGCTTTAATTACTCCACAATTAGTTGTCAGAGTAAGAGTTGCAGGGATCTTCTTTGCGGGAACTTTTGGTTGCTTAAGGGTAGCTGGAACGCGTGGTTTAGCCGTTGACTTTTTACATGAAGCAACAGAGGTTGGCCGTTCTGCAGCCTGTGCTGGAACTGACGTTGCAGCAAATAGACATAGTGAAATGGCTATAACAAGACTTTTTTTCATTCTTACTCCCACTCGATTGTTGCTGGCGGTTTTGAGGTGACATCTAGGACGACGCGATTTACTCCCTTAACTTCATTTGTAATTCGCGTTGAAATTTTTTCAAGTACATCGTAAGGAATACGGGACCAATCTGCAGTCATCGCATCTTCACTTGATACAGGACGCAGAACAATTGGGTGGCCATAGGTACGACCATCGCCTTGCACTCCAACACTTCGAACATCAGCCAATAAAACCACAGGACATTGCCAGATGGTGCGATCAAGGCCAGCTGCCTTGAGCTCGGCTCGTGCAATCACATCTGCTTCACGTAAGAGATCAAGACGTTCTTGTGTCACTTCACCGATGATACGAATACCAAGTCCTGGGCCAGGAAATGGTTGACGCCAAATAATCTCTTCAGGTAGCCCAAGTTCAAGTCCTACCTGACGCACTTCATCTTTAAAGAGTGTGCGAAGCGGCTCAACGAGTGCGAACTTCAAATCATCGGGCAATCCACCCACATTGTGGTGAGATTTAATATTGGCAGTTCCTGATCCCCCACCTGATTCAACAACATCTGGATAGAGAGTTCCTTGTACTAAGAATTCAACATCTCCGCCCGCTGCAATATCTCGGGCAGCTTTCTCAAATGAGCGAATGAATTCACGACCAATGATCTTTCGCTTCTCTTCTGGATCTGTGACGCCTTTGAGTGCGCTTAAGAATTGATCAACGGCATCGACGACAACAAGTTGAACACCGGTTGATGCAACAAAGTCGCGTTGGACTTGCTCTGATTCACCGCTACGTAAAAGGCCATGATCGACAAAGACGCAGGTAAGTTGATCGCCCACAGCCTTTTGAATGATGGCAGCTGCCACGGCAGAATCGACGCCACCTGAGAGACCGCAGATCACTCGCTTAGATCCGATGACGTTACGAGCTCTTTCGATCTCATCGGCTGCGATATTTGCAGTGGTCCATGTGGCAGGACACTTAGCAATATTAATTAGCCAGTTCTTAAGAATTGCCTGACCGTGCTCGGAGTGAAGAACTTCTGGGTGGAATTGAACACCAGCAAGAAGTCCTGTCTCATTTTCAAATGCTGCAATTGAAGTATCAGATGTAGATGCTGTGATTGAAAAACCTGCAGGCACTTGCGTTACCGCATCCCCGTGTGACATCCAGACTTTCTGTGAAGTAGGGATTGAAGCAAAAGTTTTTGAGGTGCTCATCGCCTTTAAATCAGTGCGACCATATTCAGATTTTCCAGTTTGGCTAACGACTCCACCTAATCCTTGCGCCATCGCTTGAAATCCATAACAGATTCCAAAGACGGGAATTCCTAAAGTAAGAATCGCTGAATCAAAGGTCGGCGCATTCTCTGCATAGACACTTGATGGTCCGCCAGAGAGAATAATTGCCGCTGGCTTCTTCTCGAGCACTTGGGCTGCAGTAATTGAGTGCGGAACAAGCTCTGAATAGACGCTGGCTTCACGGACGCGACGAGCGATGAGCTGCGCGTACTGTGCACCGAAATCGACGACTAGAACGCCACCGGAAGTGACGTTACTTGCCATGGCTAATAAGCACCTCTACGCGCTGGAAAGATTTCACATCTGAATATCCGCAGGTTGCCATGGAGCGACGAAGTGCACCAAAGAGGTTCATTGAACCGTCAGCACTATGTGAAGGGCCAAGCAAAATCTCTTCAAGTGAACCAACGGTGCCCACATTGACGCGCTCTCCACGTGGAAGTTGCCCGTGATGTGCCTCTGATCCCCAGTGCCAACCAAGTCCAGGGGCCTGTGTTGCTTTTGCAAGAGGGGATCCCATCATCACGGCATCGGCTCCCATTGCAATTGCTTTAGCGATATCACCAGAGCGACCGACTGCACCATCTGCAATGACATGGACATAACGTCCACCAGATTCATCTAAATATTCACGACGAGCTGCAGCAACTTCTGCAACTGCTGATGCCATCGGAACTTCGATTCCTAATACCTTGCGTGTGGTGTGTGCTGCACCGCCGCCGAATCCAACCAATACACCGGCAGCACCTGCTCGCATTAAGTGAAGTGCGCCAGTTGCCGTGGCAACTCCACCAACGATGACAGGGACATCGAGTTCGTAGATAAATTTCTTCAAGTTAAGTGCTTCGCGCTCTGATGCAACGTGCTCTGCCGAAACAGTGGTACCGCGAATAACAAAGATATCCACACCTGCTGCAATAACAGCCTTATGAAGTTCTGCGGTCCGTTGTGGTGAAAGTGATGCTGCAACAGTGACACCAGCATCGCGAATCATTTGAATGCGTTCTTTGATCAGTTCTGGGCGAATTGGTGCGCTATAAATTTCCTGCATACGACGGGTTGCATGCTTATCTGGCATTGATGCGATCTCACCCAAAGGAATACGTGGATCGTCATACCGTGTCCACAAACCTTCAAGGTTAAGTACGCCGAGTCCACCCAAGCGTCCGATTTCGATTGCAGTCTCTGGTGAAACAACTGAATCCATAGGCGCTGCCAACATCGGTAGCTCAAATTTGTAAGCATCGATCTGCCACGCAGTCGATACATCCTCTGGGTCACGTGTGCGACG
>CAXNHI010000105.1:0-3686 GCA_964202195.1 Candidatus Planktophila sp.
CATGGGGTGATTTCATTCCACGAAGATGCAATACCGATCTGGGGTTTTACCCAATCTTCATCACCCATGCCGACTGCACGTAACATTCCGCGAGCGGGGGCACGTTCTAAACCATCAGTGACAATCCCAGAACGCGGCTTCATCTTCGACATGAGATAATTCTATCCTTAAATAATCCATCTTTACCTTCCTTGAGGAGCACTTACCTGTGTCACAAAAGTCTGAAAACCTGTCCGGGCTAGATCCAAATCGCTGGCGTACCTTGTTTGTCGTGGCTATTGCCCAACTGATGGTCGTCCTGGATTCATCAATCGTCAACATTGCGATTCCAAGTGCGAAGGCAGATCTTGGGATTACAGATGCAAATCAGCAGTGGGTAATCACTGCCTACACATTAGCTTTCGGTTCACTACTTCTTATTGGTGGGCGCATTGGTGACTTCATGGGTCGCAAGAAGATTTTTCTAATTGGACTTATTGGATTTGCGGCAGTCTCAGCCCTCGGTGGTATCGCATCAACTCAAGAACTTTTATTTGCAGCTCGCGCGCTTCAAGGCGTATTCGGTGCACTCTTAGCTCCGGCAGCACTTGCAATCATCAGCGTAACTTTCACTGTTCCGACAGAGCGTGCAAAAGCTTTTGGTGTAGTCGGTGCAATTTCAGGCGGAGGCGCAGCCATCGGGTTGATTCTTGGCGGTGCGCTTACTGAATACTTCTCATGGCGCTGGTGCTTAGGTGTCAACGTTCCTATCGCTCTATTGGCTGCAATCCTTGCAATTAAGTATGTGAAGGAATCAAAGGCTGAAGGCGAACATAGTTATGACATTCCTGGCGTCTTTACTGCCACGGCTGGTCTCTTCTCGCTTACCTATGGATTTAATGAGGCAGCTACAAAGGGGTGGTCTGCAAACTCAACAATTTCATTCCTCGTTGCCGCGGTCATTCTGCTCGTTCTCTTTGTAATTGTTGAAGCAAAGGTCTCTAATCCGATGATGCCACTCCGCGTTGTCACAGAGCGCAACCGTGGTGGTTCATACCTTGGATCACTCATCGTGGGTGCGGGACTATTCTCAATGTTCCTATTCCTTGGACTCTACTTACAGATAATCCTCGGCTACTCACCTCTTAAGTCAGGCTTTGCATTCTTGCCATTTACTGCCGGAATCATTGTCTTTGCTGGAATTGCCTCTCAATTGCTACCAAAGTTTGGTCCAAAGCCACTGATGGTTCCTGGCCTCGTCTTTGCAGGTATCGGTTTGCTCATGCTGACTTTGATCACTCCAGAAACGTCATATGTAACGCATGTCTTGCCATCACTACTCATCATGAGCTCGGGTATGGCGCTGGTCTTTATCCCACTTACTTCGACATCGCTCCACGGCGTCAGCAACCAGGACACTGGAGTTGCAAGTGCGATGATCAATACCAGCCAGCAAGTTGGTGGATCACTCGGAACTGCGCTTTTGAATACCGTTGCAGCAACTGCCGCAGTTTCTTACATTAAGGTAAATCAAGAAGTAGGGGTTGCGGTCCCAGGCCTTGCCAATAAGTTCTATCCATATGGAATTACACATGGATACACCGTTGCATTTACAGTAAGTGCAGCGCTCTTATTTGCCGGAGCAGTTGTGCTCTACTTCTTTATCAACATCGGAAAAGAATCACTTGTTGAGACAGAGGGCGTGATTACGCACTAATTACGAAGAGGCTTGTCCCCGCTCTATTGACCTAAGTGGCCAAGTAGAAGCTCACGAACTCGTGCTGCATCTGCTTGGCCCTTCGTCTCTTTCATGACTGCGCCAATGAGAGCACCGGCTGCAGGAATATGTCCATCACGAACCTTCTGCGCTGTATCAGGTTGATCTGCGCAGACTTTTTCAATTGCTGCCATGAGCGCGCCATCGTCGTTAACAACTTTAATTCCACGCTTGGCAACAACTTCGGCCGGAGTTCCCTCCCCCGCGATTACGCCTTCAACTACTTGGCGTGCGAGCTTATCTGTGAGTTCACCTTTATTCACCAGCGCAACGATCTCTGCAACATCGCCAGGAGTAATCGAAAGTTCAGTAACTGCAACATCCTTGTCATTAGCAATGCGGGAGATTTCACCAAGCCACCAGGTACGTGCCTTGGTCGGATCTGCGCCAAGCAAGACTGTTGCTTCGACAATGTCTAATACATCAGCATTTACCATGGCAGACATTTCCTTATCGGGAACGTTCCACTCTTCCTTTAAGCGCTTACGGCGAAGTGATGGTCGCTCAGGAAGTGCTGCGCGCAACTCTTCGATCCATGCAGCATCTGGTGCAACAGGAACGAGATCTGGCTCTGGGAAATAGCGATAATCCTCTGCTTGTTCCTTAGAACGGCCAGAGCGAGTGAGGCCCGTATCTTCTTGGAAGTGTCGAGTCTCTTGCTTTACCTTCTGACCCGCATCAAGAAGTTCAGCATGGCGAATCATTTCACCACGGATCGCACGTTCAACTGAACGAAGTGAGTTCACATTCTTTGTTTCAGAGCGAGTACCAAGAACTTCTGATCCCATTGGCTTAAGTGAAACGTTGGCATCACAACGAAGTGAACCTTGCTCCATCTTTACATCAGATACACCAAGGCCTCGTAAAATATCGCGAAGTTCGGCAACGTATGCACGAGCTACTTCCGGTGCGTACTTGCCTGTGCCAGGAACAATTTTTGTCACTATCTCCACTAAAGGAATACCGGCGCGGTTGTAATCAAGAAGTGAGTAATCGGCTCCGTGGATACGACCAGTAGCGCCACCGACGTGAAGTGATTTACCGGTGTCTTCTTCCATGTGGACGCGTTCAACTTCAATGCGGAATTGGCGTGGGCCTTCATCGGTATCGATCTCAACATCGACATATCCATCGAAACAAATTGGTTCGTCATACTGTGAAATCTGAAAGTTCTTAGGCATATCTGGATAGAAGTAGTTCTTACGTGCGAAGCGGCTATATGGCGCGATCGAACAGTTAAGGGCAAGACCAATCTTGATCGTTGACTCAATTGCGGTGGCATTGACCACTGGGAGTGCACCAGGAAGTGCCAGACAGACAGGACAAGTCTGAGTATTTGGTTCGCCACCAAAAGTTGTACTGCATGAGCAGAACATCTTTGAATGCGTGTTGAGCTCTACGTGAACTTCAAGTCCTAGTACTGGATCGTACTTTGCAACAACTTCATCATAAGAGATAGCCATTACTTGCTACCTCCCAGTGCTGGAGCTTTTGAAATTAAATGTTCGCCCCATTGGGAAACGAGAGCAGCTTCGAGCGCGCTACCCACCTGATAAAGACGTGCATCCTGCATTGCAGGTGCCATGATCTGGAATCCAACTGGAAGGTTATCTTCATCGGCAAGACCGGCTGGAAGACTCATTCCACAGATACCTGCAAGGTTTACTGGGATTGTTGCAACATCACCTAAATACATAGCAATCGGATCATCTGATTTTTCGCCGATTTTAAATGCAGTTGTTGGAGCGGTGGGTGAGACCAATACATCGGCTTGTGCAAATGCTTTCGCGTAATCTTGAATGATCAGTGTGCGGATCTTTTGAGCGCTTCCGTAATAAGCGTCGTAGTAGCCAGATGAGAGAGCGTAGGTTCCAAGAATGATGCGACGCTTAACTTCATGTCCAAAACCAGCATTACGCGTTGCATTCAT
>CAXNHI010000106.1:0-3611 GCA_964202195.1 Candidatus Planktophila sp.
GCGTTAGCATCATTTTCAATCACAACTGGAAGACCAAGCAGAGCTGTTAATTGCGCGTCCAGATCTACACCGTTCCACCCAGCAATATTTGGTGTTGCCAGCATTGTTTTGCGATCGGAAGAGACAAAACCTGCTGCAGATATTCCAACCGATTCAACTGAATATGAAGCCATCAATTCGCGTGCAACATCGGCGATGGTTTGAGTTAAAGCGGTGCCACCCTCGCGAGGAGTATCGCGCCTTGCATCAATAAGAATCTTTCCAGATTCGTCAACGACACCACCGAGGACCTTGGTCCCGCCGACATCAATACCAATTGTGTAGCTCACTAGTGCAATTAACCTTCGCAGTGCTCTTTAAGCTGAGCAAGTGCTTGATCAATTGTTGTCTTCTCCTGCTTTGTAATCATCATTTGCGGAATTGGCATTGAAAGGCCGACAGAAAGTTCGTAGGTGACTTCAGTTTCGTCACCTAAATCTTTGAGAATATATGCGCCATCCATCTTGGTGAGCATATTCGCATCTTCAAGTTCAAACTCGAGACGCTGCGGTGCGCCATCCCAGTTATAAGAAAGGCTCACCTCGTCTTTCACAGCGCCAGCAGCGATGGTCAGGGTCGCACCTGTCACGCGTCCACCCTCATCGCGCTCAGTAACTTTGACTTTTGTTATGGAATCCGACCAATCGGGGTACTTCTCCAGATCGAAGAGGACCTCACTTACCTGACTCATGGGTGCTTCAATAACAATTGTTGCTCTGCTCATATCGCTCATGGCCCAAGGTTACCCCGAGAAATCTCTTTCTGGGATCTCCCTTTTTTGTGATTCCCCCGATAGCGTTTACCCATGACCGAATATTCAGTTAAGCCTCTCGTCCCTGCAGCCACAGAGGGAAACCTCACCGAACTCATTGCACACCGCGCATGGTTTGAGCCAGAGCGCATCATCATGTCGCGTCCTCTTGGTGATGGATGGCAGCCAGTAACTGCTCGAGAAGTTGAAGCAGAGGTGCGAGCAACCGCTAAAGGATTAGTTGCAGCAGGTATCAATATCGGTGACCGTGTTGCGATTATGGCGCGCACTCGATATGAGTGGACAATTTTGGATTTTGCGATCTGGTTTGCCGGTGGTTGCGTTGTTCCAATTTTCGAAACATCTTCTGCGGAACAAATTGATTGGATTTTAAATGATTCGGGATCAGTTGGACTGATCGTCGAGACTCCAACACATCGCGAATTAGCTCAGACAGTGATGCCTTCACATACAAAACATGTGTGGACGATGACTGAAGATGTGCTCTCGGTACTGGCTCGCGCTGGCGCACAGATCAGCGATGATGAGATCGATCGTCGACGAAACTCTTTGAGCCCAGATACTTTAGCGACTCTGATCTACACATCAGGAACAACAGGAAAACCAAAAGGTGTATCTCTTACACACGGTAACTTCCTCTCAGAGTGTGGAAACGTTGTGCAAGGAGCCTCAGATCTATTCTTGAAGCCAGGTGGCTCAACACTGCTCTTTCTTCCAGTTGCACACGTATTTGGTCGCATGGTTCAGATTGGTGCAATTACCGCAGGTCTACACCTGGCACATTGCAGTGATCCGGTCGGTCGCCTCTTGCCGGACCTACAATCATTTAAGCCAACATTCGTTCTTGCAGTTCCTCGAATCTTTGAAAAGGTCTACAACGGAGCGGAAGCTAAAGCTGAAGCTGCTGGAAAGGGTAAGATTTTTAGAAAAGCTGCAGCTATCGCTATTGAGTATAGCGAGAACATTGAAGCAAAGAAATTCAACCCCTTGCTGACAATTAAGCATGGTCTCTTTGACAAACTTGTCTATTCAAAAATTCGTGCGACTCTAGGTGGAGCCGTTGAAGCGGCAATTTCAGGCGGTGCTCCACTTGGTACACGTCTTGGACACTTCTTCCGTGGAGCTGGCATCACAATCTATGAGGGTTACGGACTGACTGAAACAACAGCTGGAGCAACTCTAAATCTCACCGGCAATATTCACGTCGGTTCAGTGGGGCGTCCGATTCCGGGAACAACAATTAAAATCGCAGAAGATGGAGAAGTTCTCATAAAGGGACCAATCGTCATGCGCGGTTATTGGCAGAACGATCAAGCAAATAGCGAAACCTTCGAGGGAGATCACTGGTTTAGATCAGGTGATCTTGGTCGACTCGATGAAAATGGCTTCCTCTACATTGTTGGGCGCAAGAAAGAATTGATTGTGACTGCAGGCGGCAAGAACGTGGCACCTGCCGTCCTTGAGGATCGACTTCGCTCTCATCCATTGGTAAGCCAGTGCATGGTTGTCGGTGATAACAAACCATTTATTGCTGCCCTTATCACCATTGATCCTGACATGATCAAGGGTTGGATTGCAGCCAATAAAAAAGATGGCGCAACTATTGAGACCTTGCGCAATGATCCAGATCTCTTAGCTGTCATTCAGACCGCGGTGGATGAGACAAATAAGGCTGTAAGTAAGGCTGAATCGATTCGCAAATTCACTATTTTGCCGGAGGATTTCACTATTGCAGGAGGCCACCTCACTGCGAAACTTTCAGTTAAACGCCACGTTGTCGCTCAACAGTACGCCGCAGAGATCGACGCTCTCTACACCAAAGAATAGAGAGCGATCCTTCACATGGCGCAATCCCCTAGAGTCGAGATTGCGCAAGAGATTCATGATGGCATCGCGCAAGATCTTGTTGCACTTGGGTTTCAACTAGACCTTGTCCTTGCTGCACCGTTAACACCGGCAGTAATTCGTAATGACGTTCGTACCATTCGCTTTCGAGTAACTGAACTGATTGAAAAAGTGCGAGGTGAAATTTATGACCTCAGATCTAAGGAAGAATTCAATACTCAACTTCGTGAGGCCGTATTAGCGATCTCCTCCAGTATCGAGATCGCAGCGGAAGAGATTGAATTAACAGATTCCGATCGCCACCTTCTTCTAAGGGTGATCCCAGAGCTACTACGTAACGCTCATAACCATTCTGGGGCTAGCCAGATTCAGCTACATCTCTCATCAAGTGAAGATGGAGTCATGGTGAAGATTTCAGATAATGGTCGAGGTGGGGCTGCTCCTACTTTAGGGCGCTACGGAATCTTGGGATGCATTGAGCGAGTGGAAAATCATGGCGCATCAATCGACATTGATTCTCGAGAGGACGGAACCACCATCACGATCACTCTGTGAGCGCTTCGGTGCTCGTCATCGATGATCACCCACTTGTCCGTGATGGAGTTAAAAGATCGCTCACTGCTGCGGGATTTAACTGTGTAGGCGAGGCGGGCTCATTGAAGGAAGCGATCGCCATGATTGCACTGCATAACCCGGATGTTATTACCGTTGATATCAATCTTCCCGATGGAAATGGTCTGGAAATCATAAGCTGGGCGAGAAAAAACTCTCCAACGATCGCAATTATTGTTCTCAGCCTTGATGACGATTTAAATCTCATCTCTTCGGCTTCCCAATCTGGAGCACAAGCATTTATATCCAAATCGCAGAGCGCTGAACAACTCATTTCTGCAATCAACTCGGTACTTACCCAACCACATGTATTCATCAGTAGCCACACCATTGCTCTCTTGGG
>CAXNHI010000107.1:0-3557 GCA_964202195.1 Candidatus Planktophila sp.
AATAAGTATTCGCGCCTTGTCGGTACGGCCTCTCGTGGGGCTGTCTGCGACTAACGCCTTCCCTATAGGCACTCTCATATTGTGAGATCGCTATCTCACGTCTTGACGCTTTGCCCTTCTCATTGGAGAATATGCCTATGACAACAACCCGCGCTCTCTCATCATCAGTGGTGGTGATTCGATAGCGCGTGCCTTCAAGCATCACGCGCCCTCAGATATCTGAGGGTTTTTTCATTTAATGAGATAGAACGAGATAGGAAAGGAGTACGAAGAGATGGCACATGTACCAACAGTAAACGGCGCAACAATGAATGGAGCTACTTCATTGGTGAAGAGCCTTGAAGCATCAGGTGTGGATGTCATGTTCGGTATTCCTGGCGGTGCGATTCTTCCCGCCTATGATCCAATCTTCGACTCCACAATTCGCCACATCTTGGTTCGTCACGAACAAGGTGCTGGCCATGCTGCAACTGGATATGCCCAAGTCACAGGTCGCGCAGGCGTATGTATTGCAACATCTGGACCTGGCGCAACAAACTTAGTAACTCCTTTGGCCGATGCTGCCATGGATTCTGTGCCGATGGTTGCAATCACTGGACAAGTTCCATCTCTTGCAATCGGAACGGATGCTTTTCAAGAGGCAGATATTCGCGGCATCACAATGCCATTTACAAAACATAACTTCCTTGTTACCAACCCAGACGATATTCCTCGCGTCATTGCTGAAGCTTTTCATATCGCTACCACCGGTCGTCCTGGACCAGTTCTCGTCGATATTGCAAAAGATGCACTTCAGAAAGAGACGACCTACAACTGGCCAACAAGTATTGAACTTGCCGGATACAAACCACAGGTGATGCCAAACCAAGGAGCAATCAACGATGCTGCAGCGCTCATCGCATCGTCACATAAACCTGTCTTCTATGTCGGTGGTGGTGTCATTAAAGCCAACGCTTCACGCGAACTTCTTGAACTTGCAGAGCTGCTGGGCGCACCAGTGGTTACGACCCTTATGGCACGTGGTGCTTTCCCAGATTCGCATCCATTACATATGGGTATGCCTGGTATGCACGGAACAGTGGCGGCAGTGACCGCGTTACAAAAAGCAGATCTACTTATTACCTTAGGAGCGCGCTTTGATGATCGCGTTACTGGGAAGCTCTCTACCTTTGCAGTCAACGCCAAGGTTATCCATGCAGATATTGACCCTGCTGAAATCGGTAAGAACCGCTACGCAGATGTGCCTGTTATTGGTGATGTGCGAGAGACGATGAAAGCGCTGATTCCAGCACTAAAGGCAGCTCTTGCAAAGAACGCTGCAGATATCACACCGTGGTTGCAGTCAATGAATAAGTTGCGAGCAACATATCCATTGGGTTATGACATCCCAACGGACGGTTCACTCTCTCCGCAATTTGTTATTGAACGCCTGAGCCAGATTTGTGGCCCTGACACAATTTTTGCTGCCGGTGTTGGACAACATCAGATGTGGGCGGCGCAATTTGTCCAATATGAGAAGCCACGTACGTGGCTCAACTCAGGTGGCGCGGGAACTATGGGCTATGCCGTTCCTGCTGCAATGGGTGCAAAAGTTGGCGCACCAGATACAACTGTCTGGGCTATCGATGGTGATGGCTGCTTCCAGATGACAAATCAAGAACTCGTCACCTGCGCACTTAATGACATCCCTGTAAAGATTGCGATTATCAATAACGAAAGTCTTGGAATGGTTCGCCAGTGGCAGACCCTCTTCTATGACAGTCGATATTCAAATACCAGTCTTGAATCAAAGCGCGTCCCTAACTTCCCACTGTTGGCAGAAGCGATGGGTTGTGTTGGTCTTGCTTGCGAACGTCCAGAAGATGTTGATGCAACAATTGAAAAGGCTATGTCAATCAATGATCAACCAGTGGTTGTTGATTTCCGAGTACATCGCGATGCGATGGTCTGGCCGATGGTTGCTGCAGGTACATCTAACGATGACATCATGATCGCTCGCGCTACTGCGCCCGACTGGGATTCACAGGAGCTCTAGTGGCCATTCATACATTGGAAGTTCTCGTTGAAAACGAACCAGGAGTGCTGGCACGTGTTGCTGGTCTCTTTGCTCGCCGTACCTACAACATTGATTCTTTGAGCGTGGGGCCGACTGAGAATTCAAAAATTTCAAAGATGATCATCGAAGTAAGTGTCGAGGGTCACTCCCTAGAGCAAGTGATCGCCCAGCTGGACAAGTTAATCAACGTAATAAGCATCGAAGAGGTTCTCGTCGGTGCGAACAGCAATACCAAGCACGACACCCAACCCGATTATCAGAACTAAACTAGATCTCGATAGCACATAGGAAAAAGGAGAATACCGTGGCAACGATGTATCACGAAGAGGATGCAGATCTCTCAATCATCCAGGGTCGCAAGGTCGCGATCATCGGTTACGGCTCACAAGGCCATGCACATGCACTGAGTCTTCGTGACTCAGGTGTTGATGTACGAGTTGGTCTTAAAGATGGTTCGCCATCTCGCGCAAAGGCAGAAGAAGCAGGCCTTCGCGTAACAAGTGTTGCTGAAGCTGTTAAGGAAGCAACTGTCATCATGATCTTGGCGCCTGATCACGTACAGCGCCACATCTACAAAGAATCAATCGAGCCAAACCTCAAAGCAGGGGATGCGATCTTCTTTGGTCACGGCTTCAATATTCGTTTTGACTACATCACACCTCCTTCAAATGTTGATGTCTGCATGGTTGCGCCAAAGGGTCCAGGCCACTTGGTTCGTCGTGAGTACTCAGCAGGACGCGGAGTTCCAGTTATCGTTGCAGTTGAGCAAGATTCAACAGGTAGCGCCTGGCCACTCACACTTTCATATGCAAAGGCGATCGGTGGACTTCGCGCAGGCGGAATCCTCACAACATTTACTGAAGAGTGCGAAACCGATCTATTCGGCGAGCAATCAGTTCTCTGTGGCGGTGCTTCACAACTAGTGATGTACGGCTTTGAGGTTCTCACCGAAGCTGGATACCAGCCAGAAGTTGCATACTTTGAATGTCTTCACGAGCTCAAGTTGATCGTAGATTTGATGTACGAAGGTGGAATCGCAAAGCAGCGCTGGTCAGTTTCAGATACAGCGGAGTTCGGTGATTACGTCTCAGGTCCTCGCGTTATCGATCCACGCGTGAAGGAGAATATGCAGGCAGTTCTTGCAGATATTCAATCAGGAGCTTTTGCTAAGCGCTTTATCGATGATCAAGAAGCTGGTGGACCAGAATTCAAGTCACTTCGCGCAAAGGGCGAGACACATCCAATCGAGGCTGTTGGTCGCGAACTTCGCAAGATGTTTAGTTGGATGAAGAACACCAATAAGGACGATTACCAAGAAGGAAGCGCATCACGTGGCTAAACCAGTCGTTCTGATTGCAGAAGAGTTAAGTCCAGCAACACTTGATGCGTTGGGTCCTGACTTTGAAGTACGTAACTGTGACGGTGCAAACCGAGCAGAGCTTCTTGAAGCTCTCGGTAAGGGAGTCGATGCGGTTCTGATTCGTTCTGCAACCAAGATGGA
>CAXNHI010000108.1:0-3552 GCA_964202195.1 Candidatus Planktophila sp.
CCACCGTAGATCTTTTTCAAATATCGCAGCACTTCTCTAACTTACCCACATCGAGGCCACGGTGCGGTGAGCATGAGTGGATGAATAATTACCCTGCCCTCCATGACGGCAACTCACAAGAGACCAAGTAAAAATCGCCAGATTGGCGCATTTGGCGAGGCGACGATCGCAAAATATCTAGAGACTCTCGGCTATGACATCATCGAACGTAATTGGCGGATCAAGGAAGGCGAAATTGACCTTGTTGCCTGTGATTCGCACTCACTTCTACATTTCATTGAGGTCAAGACACGATCATCGCTGGCTTTCGGAGATCCGCTAGAGGCGATCAATCGCGACAAAGCGCGCAGACTGCAACGTCTTGCACTGGCTTGGCTTGCAACTCATCATCAACTTGGAAGTGATTTTTCTATCGATGTAGCTGCCGTGCTCTTAGCAGCAGATGGATCTCACACCATTGATTTCAGAGAGAACATTCTGTGACTCTGGGTCGATCGACATCGATGGGCTTAGTGGGCCTCTCGGGTAATACAGTCACTGTCGAAGTCGATATTAGTGATGGGCTGCCTCATTACAACTTACTCGGTCTTCCCGATGCTGCCCTCAATGAATCTCGTGATCGCGTACGAGCAGCTTTTACAAATTCGGGCGAAAACTGGCCTAATAGAAAAGTGACGGTCTCGCTCTCGCCTGCTTGGCTTCCCAAAAGTGGTTCAAGTTTTGATCTTGCAATCGCTCTTGCAATATTGGTTGCTCATGGATTACTCGCGCAGGAATCAATAGATTCCACCTTGATTCTTGGTGAGCTAGGACTTGATGGTTCTATACGTGGAGTCAACGGAGTTCTCCCCGCACTCATCGCTGGCCATCGTGAGGGAATTAAGCGCGCGATAATTCCGATTGCAAATATTGGTGAAGGCAGCTTGTTGCAGTCGATGGAGATTTTGGCATTTGCTAACTTGCGAGAGCTTCTTATTTTCTTACGTACTGGAGAAGGAATAAGTCACACATCAGAGGCGTTGAATGAAAGTACCGATCCACTTCTAGATTTTGAAGATGTTGCAGGGCAGGTGCGCGCACGCTTTGGCGCTGAGGTCGCAGCTGCTGGGGGACACCATCTCTTACTGATTGGTCCACCGGGTGCTGGCAAAACAATGATCGCAAGTCGAATTCCAACAATCTTGCCACCTCTGACTATTGAACAAAGTCTTGAAGTAACAGCGTTGCACTCAGTTGCGGGCACGCTCTCAGAGCGGTCACCCATGTCTCGAATGGCACCGATCGTTGCTCCGCATCACAGCGCAACACGGGTTGCAATGGTAGGAGGTGGTGCACATGTCATCAGGCCCGGTGCTTGTTCGCTGGCACATCACGGGGTCCTCTTTATTGATGAAGCACCCGAGTGTGCCAGTGGAATTCTCGACTCACTTCGCCAACCACTTGAATCTGGAACAATTACGATTGCACGAAGCATAGGAAATATCACCTATCCCTCACGCTTTCTCTTAGTTCTGGCAGCTAATCCATGCCCTTGCGGAAAATTTGCCGGCAGAGGATTGGGGTGCAGCTGTTCTTCAGTTCAAGTCAGACGTTACTTAGGAAAGTTATCTGGTCCCTTGATGGATCGCATTGATATGCGCATCACCGTCGAACCTGTTGGTCGCGCCGATATCTCATCACTGACTCTAGGAGAGTCCAGCGCTGCGATTGCAGAGCGCGTGCAGGCGGCCCGGGTGGTTGCGCGAGAACGCTTTGCTGACCGAGGCTTTGAACTCAATAGCGCAATACCTGCGCGAGCACTACGTACTGACTTTAAACCAGATCGTCTTGCCATGAATTTCCTCCACGATGAGCTTGATCACGAGCGATTAACTGCGCGAGGACTACATAAAGTTATTCGACTGGGATGGACTTTGGCGGATTTAGCGGGGCGAAACCAACCGACGCTCACAGATGTGACAGATGCCTACGAATTACGCGAAGGAGGAATTTCTTGAACGAAGAGAAATCAGCAAGGCTCGAACTCTTTGCAGCTACGGAAGGAGGAAACTCTTTCTGGGGTTCAGAAATTACTCAGCAAGGCGCCCACCAGACTTTACTACGAATTAAAGATGGCTTTTATCGATCGAGTAAAGCGGAGAAAACTCTTTCCCAATTACACCCCGGAGGTGCGCCTGCTCTCCTTGAATCTATAGAGAAAGCAGGCGGAGTATTTATCACTCCTGAAGACGCTACGTGGCCCGAACAGCTCGATGATCTAGCAACGCCACCCATTGGTCTTGTCGTGAAAGGCAAAGTTGATTCACTCAAGACGCGATCGATTGCAATTGTTGGAACTCGTAATCCAACGCCTTACGGTGCTCGCATTGCAAGTGACTTCGCAGCAGGCTTTGTAGATCGCGAATGGAGTGTTGTCAGTGGCGGTGCATATGGAATCGATACTCATGCCCATAAAGGTGCACTGATTGCAGAAGGCATCACCATCGCTGTCATCGCAAGTGGAATTGATATCAATTATCCTGCAGGAAACGAGAGGCTCTTTGCTGAAATCGCAGAGTTAGGTGCAATCGTTAGTGAAGTAATGCCAGGGACTCCTGCCTTTCCATCACGGTTTCTCACTCGGAATCGGATTATTGCAGCCCTTTCGATGAGCACATTGGTGGTTGAAGCAGCATTTAGAAGTGGATCGCTACGCACTGCTCGTGATGCAGCAGAGCTGATGCGACCTGTTATGGCTATTCCTGGGCCAATTAATTCACCAACATCTGAAGGAACTCATCGTCTTATTGGCGAACGTGCCGCAGAGATCGTTACATCCGTCAGTGATGCAGTCGAATTGATTTCTTCTCTCGAGCAACTCGTTTAGGTAAAAGGGTTCGCCTGGTGCGAGAATAGGCATATGAGTGAATTCCGTTCGGGCTTTGTCGCCATTGTCGGCCGCCCAAACACAGGAAAATCAACTCTCATTAACGCCCTTGTTGGATCAAAAATTGCCATCACATCACCGCATCCCAACACCACACGTCATGCAATTCGCGGAATTATCAATGGTTCAGATTTTCAGGCAGTTCTTGTAGATACCCCAGGTGTTCATAAGCCAAAAACTCTTCTTGGCCATCGCCTCAATGCTGTGGTGGGGGAGAGCCTTGATTCAGTTGATGTCATTCTGATGTGTCTGCCAGCAGATGAGACTTCAGGAGCTGGAGATATCTTTGTTGCACAAGAAATTGCAAAGCACCCCCGCGCTAAGAAATTCGCTCTGGTAACAAAGACCGATCTTGTCTCAAAGAAGAATATTGCTACACGATTACTCGGCATTAATGAGCTAGCCGTAGGTTTTACGTGGGATGAAATCATTCCGATCTCTGCTGCAATTCATGATCAGATAGATCTATTAGCTTCTCTGATTTCAAAGAACCTCTCAGCCGGACCAGCTTTCTACCCCACAGATATGAAGAGCGACCAGGGCATTGAACAACTCATCTGCGAGCTTGTGCGCGAAGCTGCGTTACGCGATGCTCGTGAAGAACTTCCACACTCGATCATGGTCAC
>CAXNHI010000109.1:0-3542 GCA_964202195.1 Candidatus Planktophila sp.
ATCGCTCGAGTGGGTTCATTTGTTGGAAGTCAGATCGCCATCGCCTTTATGGCCTCAATTTTTGTCCTCATTCTCAGCTTTGTCTTAGGGCTTCCATCGCCTTTTGCTATTGCCATGATCGTCTTGGTCTGTGGATTCATTCCACTTATTGGTCATTACATCGGCAGCACAATCGTGACGCTGATTGCTCTGACGCAATCGCTGCTCTACGGAGTAATTGCTTTCGTTGCCTACATTATCTACGTGCAGATCGAAAACTACGTGGTGACTCCGCGCATTATGAAGCGCGCACTCAATGTTCCAGGGGCGGTCACAATTATTGCCGCACTACTAGGAACATCTCTTCTGGGTCTTATCGGCGGATTATTAGCAGTTCCTATTGCAGCTTCAATCATCTTGATTCTGGAAGAAGTTGTCTTTCCGCAAACTGAAAAGAATTAACCCTCGATCTCTTGCGTAAGTGGTAATCGCTCTGGCGCAATAACTCGCGCAATCTCAGTGAGCACAATATGTACAGCGGGTTCTCCTACCCATAAGTGCTTTCCGCCATCGACTGCAATCAACTTCATATGCTTAATTGTGGCAAATCTCTTGCGAGCTTCCTCTGGCACTAAGTAATCATCGAATTCCGGAATGAGCGCTGTAATAGGCCGTAGATCGCTCACCCAAAAATCAAGATCTGATTCTTGCGAATATTTCAGTGGTGGACTCAAAAGAATTAGACCTTTAATCCGTGAATCGCGAGCGTGACGAATTGCTAAATCCGTACCAAAGGACCAACCACACACCCAGAGTTCTTCAATCTTTAATTGATCACAGCAGTAATTGATCATCGCCTCTACATCGAATTTTTCACTATCTCCATTGTCATAGACACCTGTGCTGGTACCCGCTTCACTAGAAGTTCCACGAGTATTAAAGCGAACGATGGTTATTCCTGCCATTGCGGGAAGTCTGTTCGCTGCTTTTTTATATATATGTGAATCCATCATTCCCCCACCTGTTGGGTTGGGATGAAGCATCAATAACGCCGGTGATGGGCGCCCATCAATCGGTGCAGCAACCTCGCCGACCAAAGTCTGACCATCGGCTGTTGTCACAGTAAATGGAGTTCGAATTGCTGGTAACACTGTGCTTGGACGAATTGGTTGTGACATAGCGTTTTTTCCTAAAAATTCTTTGGTCTACGATGGTGACGTTTATTCCAACACATGTTATGCCAGTGGCGACGTAAATCTTCTTCACCATCACGCCAAGCAACTGTATGTGGAGTTGCCATCGGAATAAGTTGGTCACACCCTGGACAGCGATATGGTTTATTGGCAGCTGACCCTGTGAGTTGTCTAACTACCCACAATCCATCCTCATCTTCTACAAAACTTTGATTTGAGGGATTTATCTCACGGTGTGCATCATCGCCGCCTGACTTACGATTCTTGGGATAGTTGCGGCGCGGACTCATATTCTATTTTCTCGCACTTTTGCTCCCAATGTGGCACAGTGACACTTATGAAGCATGTGATTGCGGTCAAAGGGCTCAAGAAATTCTATGGAGAGCTCGCCGCAGTCAATGGAATCGATCTCACAGTTGAGCAAGGAGAAATCTTCGCACTCTTGGGACCAAATGGAGCTGGAAAGTCGACCACTGTCGAGATTCTCGAAGGCTTTAGAAGTCGTGATGGCGGGGATGTACAGGTCCTAGATACCGATCCAGCTATAGGTGGACTCGCTGCTCGACAGTGGCGCAATCGAATTGGAATTGTTCTCCAAACCAGTAACGATGCCGGTGATCTCACCGTGGCCGAGAGCATCAAACACTTTTCACATTACTACTCAGATCCGCGCGATGCAGAAGAAGTCATTGATGCTGTCGGATTACGCGAGAAGGCGGGCGCACTTGTTCGTACTCTTTCAGGTGGGCAACGTCGACGTTTAGATGTGGCACTTGGAATTATCGGCAATCCCGAACTCCTCTTTCTCGATGAGCCCACCACTGGTTTTGATCCCAAAGCACGCCGTGATTTTTGGGCGCTGATTCGAACCCTTAAGGGTGAAGGTCGCACCATCTTGCTAACTACTCATTACTTAGATGAGGCCGAGGCACTGGCGGATCGCGTAGCAGTGATTAAAAAGGGAGAGATCATTGAAGTCTCTACCCCTGCCGAACTTGGTGGACGTGCAACTTCTCTCGCTCGGGTCTCTTGGCGCGAAGATGGTGTTGTCAGAGTGGAGAAAGCTCCTCACCCAACTGCCTTTGTGGCAGAACTGTCGGCACGATTTGGCGGCGAAGTTCCTGAACTCATTGTTAAGCGAGCAACTCTTGAAGATATTTACCTTGAGATGATCGGGGGCGAAGATGAGTAAGTCAGCTATCAAAGATATGACTCCATCAATGTGGAAGCTTGGTCTCTTGCGAGGCAATATTGAGATTAGACAATTCATGCGGCAGCGAGAGTCTGTCGTCTTTACTATTGCGTTCCCACTGATTCTCTTGGCAATTTTTGGTTCTGTATTTTCAGAATCGATCGCACCGGGTGTCACATTTAGCCAATATTTTGTAGCAGGAATGATTGCATCTGGCCTTGTTAATTCAGGTTTTCAGAATCTTGCCATCATGATTCCAATCGAAAGAGAATTCGGATCACTGAAACGATTACGTGGCACTCCTATGGCTGCAGCTAGCTATTTCATTGGAAAATCAATCCTGGTATTTGCCACCATGATTATTCAAGTGATTCTCTTGCTCGCAGCAGGAGTCGCCTTCTTCGGCGTTGACTTACCTACCGATCCATACAAGTGGTTCACCTTTACCTGGTTGATTATCTGGGGAAGCGCGGCATCGACAACCCTCGGAATCGCATTCTCTGCTATTCCAAAGAGTGGACGCGGGGCATCGGCCGTCGTATCCCCTGTAGTGATTGTTCTCCAATTTATAAGCGGTGTCTTCTTTATCTTTACTCAGCTCCCGGCTTGGATGCAACAAGTAGGCGCAATCTTCCCTCTCAAGTGGATGACGCAAGCAATGCGCTCAGTCTTTCTTCCTGACTCTTTTGCATCACAAGAAGTGGCCGGCCAGTGGGAGATTGGTAAATCTTTTGCAGTGATTACAATCTGGCTTGTGATTGGTCTCTTCTTCTCACTTCGAACATTTAGGTGGAGTGATCAATGAAACGTGCTGCACTAGTTCTCGGGCTCTGTCTTGCGCTGATTCCTGCACAGTCGATGGCTGCGACAAAGACGCCGACTCCGACACCTAAAGCCACACCTGAAGCCACGGTTAAAGCGACTCCGACACCAACTCCAAAAGCTACCGCTACTAAGAAGGCGACGCCGACAAAGAAGCCAGCTGTTAAGAAGACGAAGCGAAATCCAGTAAAACCATCTCCATCACCTAAGTGGCCACCGCTTGGATTTAAGGTAATGGATGATATTTACTACCGAACACCATCTGTAGAAGTGATGATGAATGTGGCTGCTGACCTTACTCCTACGGCTAAGGCGTTAGCTAAAGCGATCGCAGTATGCAAAGAGTTCTCATGTGG
>CAXNHI010000110.1:0-3534 GCA_964202195.1 Candidatus Planktophila sp.
TCCTAATCTACTCTCTTCTCGACAGTTGCCTTCAGTGTGCCCTTTGCTAGGCGAATGTGAAGCCCAGCACCATCTTTGATCGCAGTGGCATCGCGTGCAATCTGGCCATCACTTAACGTGGCGACTGCATATCCGCGGTCGAGGGTGGATTGTGGCGAGAGTGATCGCAGGTGGGCACGTACCTGTTTAAGTTCACGCTTTTCGCTATCAATAATTGCGGCAAAGGTACGACGTGCGCGATCGCGCGCGGTAGTAATAATCTCGCTACGAGAGCTCACAATCACCATCGGATCTTTCATGACCGGGCGAGCAATCAGATGCGAAATTGTTGAGAATTCGAAGTCGATCGCGCTCGTTACTTTGCGCAGCAAGCGTGCACGAATTGCTTGAATATCTGCGATCTCTTGGGCGATATCTGGCACTACCCGCTTAGCTGCATCAGTCGGTGTTGATGCACGGTAATCGGCGACGAGATCTAGAAGCGGTGAATCTTTCTCGTGGCCGATCGCACTGACAATCGGTGTCACACATGAACCAGCAAGGCGAACTAAGGACTCATCGCTAAATGGCAGAAGATCTTCAAATGATCCGCCGCCTCTTGTAATGATGATGACATCGACATCAGCCATCGCTTCAAGTTCTGAAAGTGCTTGCGAGACTTCAACAACTGCCGCACTTCCTTGCACTGCTACTTCGCGAATTTCAAATTCAACTGCCGGCCAACGACGACGGCCGTTTTCTACAACATCTTTCATCGCATCTGTATTGCGGCCACAGATAAGACCAATTTTCTTAGGTAAGCGAGGCAGTGCAACTTTGCGATCTGCGCTAAAGAGACCTTCAGCAGCGAGTAACGTCTTTAACTCTTCAAGTCGAGCTAAGAGTTCGCCGACTCCGACCTGTCTGATCTCTTTGGCAGACATCGTGAGTGTGCCGCTTTTTGTATACCAAGATGCCTTTGCGTGAATAACTACGCGAGCATTAGGTGGCAGAGGTTGCACAGATGCTAAGACTGTTTTGTAACACATCACTGAAAGGCTCATATCTGCGCTGGTATCGCGCAGGCGAATAAATGCCATTCCACCGCTGCGTTCGTTGAGCTCTGAGATCTCGCCCTCGATCCAAATAGGGCCTAAACGATCGAGATACTCCTTAATTGCTTCAGTGACGACGCGTACTGGCGCAGGTTTCTCACTTGAAGTTTCGAACATGAGCCCAGCCTAATAGACTGACCGACATGGATTCGGAGAAACGCGTTCTTCTGGCTGCCCCTCGTGGGTATTGCGCAGGTGTTGATCGCGCAGTGATCACTGTCGAAAAAGCGCTTGAGGCCTACGGCGCTCCCGTCTATGTCCGCAAAGAAATCGTTCACAACAAGCACGTTGTCTCTACCCTCGAACAAAAGGGTGTCATCTTCGTTAACGAGACTGATGAAGTCCCTGAAGGCAAGACGGTGGTCTTCTCCGCACATGGAGTTTCACCAGCAGTGCACGAAGAAGCCGCTGCTCGAAGCCTTAAGACAATTGATGCCACCTGTCCACTAGTAACTAAGGTGCATCATGAGGTCCGACGCTTTGCTAATGAAGAGACAGAGATTTTGCTTATCGGCCACGAAGGCCACGAAGAAGTTGAAGGAACTGCCGGCGAAGCTGTCGGTAAGGTAAAGATTGTTGATGGCCTTGAGGGTGCACGCACTGTCGTGCCAACACCGGGAAAGAAACTCGTCTGGTTATCGCAGACAACGCTCAGTGTTGATGAGACTTTAGAAGCTGTTGCAATCTTGCGCCAGCGTTTCCCAGAGATTCAAGATCCGCCATCAGATGATATTTGCTACGCAACACAAAATCGCCAAGAAGCAATTAAGGCGATTGCACCTCAGGCAGATCTCGTCCTCGTTGTTGGTTCAACAAATTCATCTAACTCAGTTCGCCTCGTAGAAGTCGCACTTGAATACGGTGCAAAGAAGGCTTACCTCATTGATTATGCATCAGAGGCAAATGATGAGTGGCTCATCGGCGTAAAGACTGTGGGTCTCACAAGCGGAGCATCTGTACCTGAGATCTTGGTGCGCTCAGTTCTTGAATGGCTCAGTCTTCATGGATATAGCAATGTTGAAGAGGTGCGCGCAACTGAAGAGACACTTCTCTTCTCACTCCCGCCAGAACTTCGCAAAGATCTCAAGGCGATGGGTAAGTAGCTTTTAACTGCGTGGTTTTGGCTTACGGGCCTTTGCTTTTTCGTTGAGAAACATAAACCATCCGTAGATCGCTGCGATAAGTAGCCACGGACCAACCGAAGCTAGCCCAGCCAAGATATCGATACCAAGACGCGAGATTGATAGACCATCTGCAATGAGAAAATAGATTGTGACAATCGCACCAAGAACAAGTGGTGGAGTAACTGCTGAAACATAACGTGTACCTGGGCGTCCAAAGCGGATGCCGCCAAAAGTTGTGAGAACGATGACGAGCCCTGTGAGGATTCCTGGCCCGCTACGGAGCGTGAGTTCGATAAAGGTAAAGAGCGAGATAAAGAGAATCTGCAGAACAACAACGCCCTGCTTCTTAAGTCCAGGGCCGGTGATGACTGGGCGGGTACTTGTCATTCGTCCTCCTTCACCTCTTCTGCATCGATGAAGTCATCTTCTGCAGTAATTTCACTGTTCTTTAACTCGCGTACCTCAGCTGGTGCATCGGGGTAGGCAAGTGCGAGTTTATCTTTATCTCCAGAAACTCCATAACTCAGAATCTTTGCAGCAGCGCGCTTCACGGTGGATTCAGCTGTTGGAATCAACTCGGCATAGGCCTTAGAGAGTGAGTTAATCGCACTTCCTACCTTGATGATGCGCTCATGGAGGCGAGTCAGATCCTTCATAAATGCTGCTGCTGACCTTGAAATCTCTTCAGCGTTACGGGCAACGGCATTACGTGAATAGACGTTGCCGATAGTGCGCAGCAAGGCCATCATCGATGTTGGCGTTGCGATGGTAACGTTGAGTTTAAAGGCTTTTTCGAGGAAGAGCGGATCAACGCGAAGGGCTTCAGTAAGTAGTGATTCAAAGGGAACAAAGAGGATGACGAAATCTGGAGAATCTTGTGAATCCTGATAGCCACGCTTTGCCAGAGTCTCAACATGCTTTGAAAGATCTTTACGGTGCTCAGTAAAGAGCGCCTCACGTGCATCAGCATCTTCCTCTTCGTGCGCTTCAATAAAGCGATCAAATGGAAACTTGGAATCGATAAATAATTTAGTACCACCTGGCATCTTCACGGTGATATCTGGAATACCGGATGAGTCAGCATCAGTTGTAGAGCGCTGAGCGGTGAATTCAATATCTTTCCGCAAGCCAGCATCTTCAAGCATCAACTCAAGTTGGGCCTCACCGAATTTTCCACGCGTTGCAGGATTTGAAAGAGCGCCAGCAATTGCCTTGGTCTGTGCAACAAGTGATTCATTATGTGTAGCCATCGCACGTACTTGTGCCTTAATATCTGATTCGGCATCGATGCGACGACGATCGGCATCTCCGGCCTC
>CAXNHI010000111.1:0-3395 GCA_964202195.1 Candidatus Planktophila sp.
TGGGCTCACTGGCACAAGAAATCCTTGATCGTCAGATCTGTCTTGAAATGGCTCCAACATCTAATTTACAAACAGGCGGCGCTGCATCTTATGAAACACATCAAATTGGCATCATGAAAAAGCTTGGCTTTAACGTCACCATCAATACCGATAACCGTCTCATGAGCGCGACCTCAATGATTCGTGAAGTCACTGAGATTTCGCGCGGATATAGCTGGACTATCGATGACTTACACGATGTCGCTCGAAACGGAATTATGAGTGCCTTTATCTCAGAGGATGAGAAGCAAGATATCTACAAGAGTCAGATCAAGGCACCATTTGCTGACCTAGGTGCCAAGTGATCGATTTTAAAGATCTAGCAATTATCGAAAATCCTTACCCAGCACTGAAAGAGTTACGCTCTTTTGGTAAGCCGATCTGGCATGAAGACCTTCAGATGTTCTTGGCGGCAAAACATAGCGATGCTAATGATGTGCTTCGCAATAAATCTTTAGGCCGAATCTTTGTACCAAAGACTCCAGAGACCGAGTGGTTTGAGTTTAATTATTTGCATGCGGATTCAATATTAGATAGCGAGCCACCTAAGCACACTCGCTTACGATCACTTGTTGCAAAAGCATTTAACCGCCATCGCATTGAGGCGCTTCGTCCAGATATCTTGCGCTTAACCAATCAACTTCTCGATTCGATTGAAGAAAAGGGTAGCGATTTCGACATCATCGCCGATTATGCAGAGCCCTTGCCGGTCAAAGTTATTGCAGCGCTACTGGGCTTTCCCGATAGTGATGAGCACTTACTACGGCCGTGGTCGCAATCCATTGTAAAAATGTATGAAGTAAACCCATCACAAGGGCATAAGGATGAGGCGAAGAAGGCTGCCAAGGAGTTTGCTGATTATGTTCACGGCCTGATGCTGGAACGGCTAAAGAATCCGACCTCTGATCTGATTTCAGAACTTGCCCAGGTAAGTGAATCGGGTGAAAAGCTTTCGACACAAGAACTTATTGCGACTTGCATCCTCTTGCTAAACGCTGGCCATGAAGCAAGCGTTAATGGTTTTGGAAATGGAATCGTTGCAGCCTTTAACCATCCTGATCAGTGGAAGTTACTTCAAACCCAGCCAGATGCAATCGCTGATACTGCCGTTGAAGAGTTCTTGCGCTTTGACGCTCCCCTGCACTTCTTTGATCGAACAGCTACAGCAGATACCGAAATCGGTGGGGTTGCTATCAAGCAAGGGCAGAAGATTGTCTCGCTCTTGGGTTCTGCCAACCGAGATGAAGATGTATTTGCAGATAGTGATCGTATGGATCTATCCCGTGACCCAAATCCGCATATTGGCTTTGGTGCAGGTATTCATTTCTGTCTCGGTGCACCACTGGCTCGCCTTGAAATGTCGATTTCGCTTCCAGAACTCTTTAAGCGCTTTCCAACTCTTGAATTAACAACAACTCCAGTTCGTCGTCCGACGTTCTCTCTACGAGGCTATGAATCAGTCATGGCGAAGGTGAAGTGAAAACCATGAAAAAGAATCTCATCCTCGATGTTGATACTGGAATTGATGATGCCTTCGCGTTGTTATTTGCAGCTCGCCACCCTGAGATCAATCTCTTAGGCGTTACCTGCGTTGATGGAAATACCAACCTCAAGCAGGTTGTCATTAATACTCTCAAAGTTCTAGATGCAGCAGGTGCTGGAAATATCCCTGTTTCAAGTGGAGCAACGCGTCCACTCATTGATGAGCCTCGTTATGCCGAATATATCCACGGCAGTGATGGACTTGGAGATTTAGGAACACCGCTATCTACTCGCGCACTCGATCCACGTCCAGCTGTTGAGTTACTGCGCGATCTGGTCGAAGGTGCAGATGGTCCTGTCACTCTTGTTCCGCTAGCCCCGCTTACAAATATTGCACTCTTTCTGCGTTCATACCCAGAGACCGCTGCAAAGCTAGAGCGAATTGTCTTGATGGGTGGATCTGCTTCCTCTGGCAATGCAACACCTGCTGCAGAATTTAACGTCTGGCATGATCCAGAAGCCGCTGCAATTGTTTTTAGCAGTGGTGTTCCAATCACTATGTATGGACTTGATGTCTTTATGGAGCCTCGCGTGAGCGCGGCACAAGCTGCTGCACTGATTGCAGAAGGCACCGATTGCACAACTTTTGCTGGACGTTTGATTGAGCACTTCATCAAGCAAGTTGGGCATGATGTAACACTCGGTGATTACGGCGCAGTTGCTACAGCAATTCGTCCAGAGTTATCTAGCTATGAAACCTTCAAAGTTGTTGTGGATACAACATTTGGACCAAGTCGAGGACAGACGCTCTGTGATCGCCGTGAATGGAAAGATGAAGAGCCTGAATCTACTCACGCCAAAGCACCGAATGTGCAGGTAGCGATGAAGGTAGATGTCCCAGCGATGATCTCGCTCTGGCTGGAAACTATTTCTTCTAAGAGTTAAACCCCGATTGGGTGCCAGACAGTCTTATTCTCCATAAATGCGAGAACGCGCTGTGGACTGGCACCATCTTTAAAGGTTGAAATTCGCTTGAGGTTATCTGCTCCTGCAATGCGAACTTCCTTCTCTTGCGCAGCGCTAAGACCAGTGGCATCGATGCCATCAATATCCATATGAGATGCTGCCCAAGGAGCAAGTTCAGCTGCTGATCCAGTGAGAATGTTGACTACTCCCCCAGGCACATCACTTGTTCCGATCGCTTCACTTAGCGTGATCGCACTCAGTGGATACTTCTCACTTGCAATAACAATTGCTGTATTTCCACCTGCAAGTACTGGTGCAAGTGAATGTACAAGTCCAAGGAGCGAAGGCTTTGCTGGTGCAAAAACGGCAACTACTCCGAGTGAATCAGGAATTGTGAAGTTATAGAAAGAGCCCGAAACAGCATTTGTTGAGCCGTAAATTGAACCGATCTTGTCGCACCATCCGGAGTACCAGACCCAAAGATCGATCGCTTCTTCAACCTGCTTCTTAGCAGCTGCTGGTGTTACGCCTTCAAGTGCAACAATCTCGTCAATAAATTGCGCGCTACGTCCTTCCATCATCTCTGCGATGCGATAAAGAATCTGTCCACGATTAAATGCTGTCGCTCCTGCCCAACCACCGTGTGCGCTACGTGCTGCGACAACAGCATCACGTAGATCTTTGCGGGAAGCAAGAGATGGATTTGCAACGAACTCACCTTTGGCATCTTTAACTTCATAGGTGCGGCCGGATTCGCTACGTGGGAATGCGCCACCGATAAAGAGTTTGTAGGTCTTCTTCACATCAAGACGTGACTTTGAGCTCGACATTACTTTGCTCCCTTCAAGTAAGCAGCAAGTCCATGGCGTCCGCCTTCGCGACCCCAACCAGATTCTTTATAGCCACCA
>CAXNHI010000112.1:0-3373 GCA_964202195.1 Candidatus Planktophila sp.
CGACCTCGATCGAGATCTTCATCAACATCTCGGATGAAGTTGGCTAGCTGAAATGCAATCCCTAACTTCTTCGCACTCTCGTACGCATCATCGGAAAGCGCACCAAGAATAGGGACCATCTCCAGGCCAATAACGGCTGCCGAACCATAGACATACTCGCTCAACGCTTCATAGTTTGCATAGGTCGACACCGTCAGATCCATCTCCATTGAGCGCAAGAAATCAACGAAGTGTTGGTGGGGGATATCAAAGCGAGAAACGGTATCTACAAGGGCGGCTCCCACCGCATCATTGCTTTTTCCGGCAGAGAGATCGGAAAGGACGCCAGAGCTCCACGTACGTAATACATCCGCTTTTTCTTTTGGCGTGAGTGTTGATGAAAGGTCATCGACAATCTCATCCGCATAACGCGCAAAGCCATAGAGTGCATGAACAAATGGACGCTTAGCAGGAGGAAGAAGCAGGGTTGCTAAGTAATACGTTTTTCCATGCAAGGAGTTGAGTCTCTTGCACTCGCCATATGATGCGCGTAGTGCAGGATCAGTAATCCCGGCTGCATCAAGTTCGTTCATTACTTCACAGGTCCAACAATTCGTTCTGCAGCAAGGCGCCCTGAGATAAGAACCATCGGAACACCAACGCCAGGTTGAGTACCAGAGCCAGCAAAGACGATGTTTTCAAATCCTGCTGCAATGTTGCGAGGTCTAAATGGACCTGTCTGGAGGAAGGTATGTGCGCTAGCAAATGGTGCACCGCGCATCATTCCTTGATTCTCCCAGTCAAGAGGAGTTGTCATCACTTCAGTTTCAATACTGGCTTCGAAATCTGTGTAGCCGCGCTCTTCTAGTGTTTTGACCATGTGATCACGGTAAGGACCAGCCTGCTTCTTCCAATCAATGTCAGCATCAAGGTTTGGGGTGGGATAGAGAATGTAATACGACTCTTTTCCTGCAGGAGCTAGAGATGGATCATCCTTGCTTTGAATCGTGACAAGAATCGATGGGTCTGTCATCAGAACTTTCTTTTTGATTAATTCATCAAAGACCCCATCCCAGGACTCACCAAAGTGAATATTGTGATGTGCGGCGTGCTCATATTTCTTCGATGACCCGACAAGCAAGGTCACGCAGGAAGGTGAATATTTCAACCGCTTAATGTTCAGCGGAGTCTTCCCAAGAAGGTCGCGCCAGACGACAGGTAGATCTGGATTCATCACAAGTGCGTCGCACTCATAGCGCTCACCGTTTGCCGTTGTCACGGCGCGGGCACGTGAATTTACAACCTCAACGCCGGTGACCTCTGTGTTGTACTTAAAGGTCACACCATGTTTCTCGGCAGCGGCAGCCATAGCGCGGGGGACCGCGTGCATTCCGCCCTTAGGGAAGAAGACACCGTTGACTGAATCCATATATGCAATGACTGCATAGATAGCAAGTGCTTGTTGAGGGCTTACGCCGGCATACATAGCTTGGAATGAGTAAACCTTTTGCAGGCGAGGGTCTTTAAGAAATTGATTAACCTTTGGAGCAAGTTTTCTAAATCCACCTAGTGCAATAAGTCGAGCAAGATTCGGTGTCAGTAAGTTTAAGGGTGAATCTATATTTCGATCAATAAAGTCGTTCATCTCATACTTATAGAGTTTGGTGACAAATTCCACGTAGCGTCGATACCCCAGTGCTTCTTCAGCGCTGACTGTTTGTCGAATCTCCTCTTCCATCTCTGCAGTGTTTGCATGAACATTGATCACGCTTCCATCATGATAGAAAGCGCGATACAGAGGCTTAACTGGGGTGAGTTCTAGCCAATCTTTCATATCTTCGCCTACGCAGGAAAATGCATCTTGAATTAGAGATGGCATCGTGAGAACAGATGGGCCTGTATCGAATGAGTATCCATCTTTATGGAGAACGCCGTTGCGACCACCAGGAACACTCTCACGTTCAAGAACTGTCACTTTACGTCCAGCGCCAGCAAGGCGTAGAGCAGCGCTCAAGCCTGCAAGACCTGCGCCAACAATGACAACGTGATCTGTCGGGCCCTTAATGCGTGCGACCATGATTGCTCCTAGCTCTTTCGCGCAGTTGCACTAGCGGCAAGTGCTGATAATAAGTCGTGTGCATCGGGTGCTATCTCATGAGACTGTGATGCCTGGAGAGCGTCGTAGGTTAATTTCTCAATCAGTCCCTCAACACTTTGCACAGCGCCACTCTCAATAATGATGCCCCGAAGTACTTCAATGATCTCATGAGAAAGATCTGGCCGCCCGAGATAGGAAATCAGCTCGGTACGTCCTGCATCGGTTGTGCGCTCCATTGCCATGGCCATGAGGACTGTGCGTTTTCCTTCGCGGAGATCATCTCCAGCGGGCTTTCCAGTGATACCTGGATCACCAAAAATTCCCAAGAGATCATCGCGCAATTGAAAAGCCTCACCGAGGGGGAGTCCGTATTCTGATAGCTTCCAGTTGAGCGGATTATCTTTGCTCGGGCTACCAAGAGCGATCGCAGCACCTAGGTGGAGTGGGCGTTCAATGCTGTACTTTCCAGATTTAAAGCGAGCGATGCGCAATGATCGCTCCACGCTAAAACTCTTCTCACCCGCCTCGCGAACATCAAGATACTGCCCGGCCATTAACTCAATTCTCATCTCATCATGTATTTCTAGCGCGGCTAGTAACTGAGTCGATGAAATTCCAGATGTATGGAGCATATGGTCTGATTGCACGAGTGCAAGATCGCCTAATAAGATTGCGGCAGCGATACCAAATTGTTCTGATAATCCAGCAAGTACCTGCTCTTGGTGAAGGTTTTCAAATCGTCGATGAATTGCAGGTTTGCCGCGGCGAGTATCAGATGCATCCATTAGGTCATCATGAATAAGGGCGCAGGCTTGTAAAAACTCCAGACTTGCAAAGGCTTTTATCTCATTCGGCCCCACCTCTTTGCCAGCGGCTCTATGGCCAGCGTATGCAAAGAGAGGGCGAAATCGCTTTCCACCATCAAGGATGAATTCTTCAAGGCCATCACAGACCGGGGCTAACTGCGAGCCGATGGTTGTCAGATGCACCCGCGCATCGGCGAGATATAAAGCTAGCGCTGCTTGAACTTGCTCGCGTACCGATACAAGTTCATCCATAACCTGACTATTCACGGGGGCAACGGTACCCTGACCGCGTGGAGATGATACCTGAAAAGACTATGTACTCTTTTGAGTTTTTTCCTCCGAAAGATCTCGCTGGCGAAGATCGACTCTGGCAGGCTTTGGAAACTCTGGCACTTCATGCCCCTGACTTTGTGGCCGTTACATATGGCGCTGGAGGCGGCACACGTGATCGAACAATTCGCATCACCTCTGAAATAACAGCACGCACCAA
>CAXNHI010000113.1:0-3315 GCA_964202195.1 Candidatus Planktophila sp.
CCATCTTTGCCACACAAGAATGTAATTGCCTGTGGTCCGCCTCTATGCACTGGAATCCACTTGGTAAGGTCATAGACATATCCATCAATAACGCTCCAACACTTCGCTGATGTATTTGCAGATTTCACATCAGCCATTGTGTAACCGGCTTTAGTTGTAGCCGGTGTTGGAGATGATGTTGGAGTGGGCTTTGCGCTTGCCGTTGGAGTTGCCGCCACTGTCGTTGGAGTTGGTGTCGCAGTAGGTCGGTTTCCACGGATAACTTCTCCAGGTACTTCTCGTTCTCCCACTGCAATGGTCACAGAAGATTTCGCTCGTGCGGTCAAGGTAAAGCTATACGTACCGGCCTCTGCTGCTGCGCTATAGCGAGAGAGATAGAGGTAGTTGGTCTTTCCGTAAGGTTCATAAAACTTGATGCGCTCAGTGAACTTAAGTGTAAGTGATTTTCCTGATGGCGATGTGACCAGCAATAGAGGTAGGAGCGAGGTCTTTAATGCGTTTTCGGGTTTTTTATCAACGATTAGATACTGAATTGCAAGTGCATCCCCGGCATTGAAATCTGCTCTGAAAGCTTTCTTCTCCCCTACCTTGGTAAAGGATGCACGTACTGCAAACGAAACAGTTCCATCCAACAAGAGAGGACCCTTTGCTGCCGTTGTGTCAGTATTAAGAAGTACGACCGGTTGATGGGCATGAGCAGAGGAGCTTCCCACGAAGGCTAGTAAGAGAAGAATCAGCAGGGCGCGTTTCATACATGGAGGGTATTTGAAGAGCCCTCAGTTGTCGCATTGAATTGCGGTTGAGTCTTACTGCTCATCCTTTATTCATCATTATTGCGAACTCAGCGACATCCCAATCATCATAGGAGTTGCCGTTAGGAAGCAGGATTCCATCTTGCGTATTAACCGACAGATAACGAAGCACGCGCTTGCCCTCAATATTCTCGAGACCACTCAAGAAGAGATCGACCTGCTCTTCGACGCGCTTGCCTTCTGCACAATTAGGTTCGCAGAGATTTGCTGAATATGTACCAGTGCCCTCTGCCCCGTTATATCCCCAGCTCTCCCATGTGATGTCATAGACGAGGACTCCGGCATCGGCACAGAACTTTGTTAATTGTTCAGGACGTTGCTCGAGATATTCGCAATCGTATGTGTAAATATCGTTGGCGTAAGACTTGCCAAATGTGATGACCGAGCCAGCGGTAAGGGCGATGATGATCAACCCTGCGATTAAGCCACTTCTCCTCATAGCGCCATCCTACTTGTGAGATCGGGTGAATTGAGAGCACTCACATTAAGCGTTCAGTAGACTCAAGCGCTCGTTAAGTCCAGAGTATGAAGGCTCACGCGACATAATTTTTTCCAGATCCTTCTTTGCTAGCGCAATTTTGCCCATGCGTTCGTAGGTAAATGAACGCTCCCATAGACCGCGATTAAGAATTCCCTCTGAACGTGATCTCTTAGCGACGGACTGCTTGAGGCATTCAAGGGATGCGTCAAAGAAACCCTTTTCACGGAATGCGATGCCGCGTAAAACTAAGAGCATCGCTGTGGCATCGTCCTCATTTTCAATATCTTCTGTTGTCGCGATGGCATCATCAAATTTCAATAAGGCGATTTCAAGATCTGCCACAGAGATTGCAGTCATCTGATCTGAGTCAATCTCCTCCACTACTTCTAGGGCCTTGGCATAATTGCCCTGTACTTGAAGAATTTCTGCATAGATTAATCCAAGGGCTTTGAGGTTGTAACGCTCGTTAGCAAAGATGCCTGGTGTGATCATTACTCCAGGTGTAATGCCAGCAAAGTACTTCTGAACTAGTGGGTTTGCAAAGAGAGCTTCGCGTTGTGGCCAGAGTTGATCGGCGAGTACGAAAGACTCTTTCTGGAGTGCTTCATTGGTACTTCCATGCAATACCTGAATAGCCTGCATAGCAAGAGCGAGTTCGGGATGTTCTTGCGCAATTGCTCGCGATTTTTCGAAGACTAGCGCTGGTGGATTAGCTTCCTGGTCACCGTAAATATCATGAAAAAGTGCGCTGAGTGCCTTCTCTTCCTTGCTCGAAAAAATATGTGATTTAGCGGGTTCACGTTGCAGAGATAACGGAGCATCCAACGCTTGAGCAGGTGGAATATATACATCTTCTACATAAACCTCGTCATCGACGATTGTTTCTTCCACGCGAGTACTTGCAACAGTGCGAGGAGATTTACTCTTTGCGCGCTTTTTCTTAATTGATGAGCTTTCAACCCAATAGAGACCGCTACCTGGAATACCGGCAGATCTGGTGACGCGTCCACGCGAGTTAAGACTTACGCGCGCTCCAGGAACACCTGCAGAAATTCCGACAGAACTTTTGCCAATATTTAAGCGTATCCCTGGGAGGATCTTCATTGATCGACGAAAGCGGAGTCCCATAGGCTTTAGGTTACTCGGCTACAAGGGGCGGCCACCAGATGTATATCGAGAGTGGTCATGGTGAAAAGTGACTGGTTAGACGCTCCTACCCTGTCAAAATCGGCCCACTTCATTTATTCTTATCGCCTAAGGTCCCAATGAGTAGAAGGAACAGTGCGCCTAATGGCTAAGAAGAATGAAGAAGCTGTTGAGAATGACAATGAGTTCCACGTCGAAGAAGTTGTAGAACGCGTTCTCTTTGGTGGTCGCTGGCTACTAGCACCTCTCTATGTAGGTCTACTCCTTAGCCTTGTCCCGTTAATCTACCGATTCTTCATTGAGTTCCTACACTTGATGGAAGGCATTGCAACTCTTGAGATGCAAGAGATCACTCTTAAGATTCTTGAGCTACTTGATGTAGTACTTCTTGGCAACCTCATCATCATTGTTATTTTCGCAGGATATGAAAACTTCGTATCAAAAATTAATGTCGCAGCTAATTCAGTTGATCGACCACACTGGATGGGCCGCGTGGATTACAGCGGACTTAAGATCAAGTTGATCGGATCTTTGGTTGCTATCTCTGTTATTGAACTCTTGAAAGACTTCATGATGGAAGGCGATTACGATGACAAGCGTCAGATGTGGCGCATTGCCATCCACATCACATTCGTCCTTTCGGGTGTTCTCTTTGCCCTGATGGACTTCATCGCCGATAAGCGCGAAGCAGTAGATCTGGCTGTCAAACCAACTAAGAGCGAAAAGTAAAGGGAAACGAAAAAATGAGCAATCTATTGGTAGTTAAAGACAAGGTAAGCCGTTATGCGAGGGAGGTATTCAACATTGTCCAGATTGATGATGATGGAGATCTCATCATTCCCTACGAGTCAACCAAAATCTTTATCCGAGTCTTCG
>CAXNHI010000114.1:0-3303 GCA_964202195.1 Candidatus Planktophila sp.
GGGATCGCTAACGATAAAAACATTAGTAAACACTTAGCTTCGCGCGCTCGCACTGGAGCAGAGCTGGCAAGCACTTCAGTGCCCGTAATGGAGCTGCGCGCCGGAATTATTATTGGTTCAGGTTCAGCTAGCTTTGAAATGTTGCGCCATCTAACACATCGCCTGCCGATTATGACAACTCCTAAATGGGTAATGAATCGTACGCATCCAATTGCAATTCGTGACGTCTTGCATTATTTAAAGGGTGCTGCGCTACTTGAAACACCCGTCGGTAAAGTTTTCGATATTGGTGGTCCAGAAATTTTGTCGTATGCCGACATGATGCAGAAATTTGCGAAGTTATCAGGGCTAAAAAAGCGGATTATCATCAAAGTTCCGGTTCTCACCCCGAACCTTTCTAGTCTATGGATTGGCCTGGTTACTCCAGTACCGACGGCTTTAGCACGGCCACTAGTTGGCTCACTCATTAGTGAAGTCGTTGCAGATCCAGCAAAAAGTATCAATGCAACTATTGCACTTCCTGCTGAAGGATTAACTGATGTATCAACTGCTATGACACTTGCGCTCTCGAAGATAAGCGCTCACAGCGTGGAGACCCGTTGGTCAGATGCAACAAGTCCAACTGCGCCGTGGCAGAAAGCTCAAGGTGATCCTGAATGGGCCGGCGAAGCAGTTTTACGTGATCGCCGCGAAGTGATGACAGATGTTTCAGCAGAGAAAATTTGGAGACAGATTGAAGGAATCGGCGGCGAACATGGATGGTTTGGTTCTGATCTCCTGTGGTGGGCTCGCGGCCTGATCGATCGCGCTGTTGGTGGAGTAGGTTTACGCCGCGGACGCCGTGACCCAGATTTCTTACGCATCGGCGAGAGCTTAGATTTTTGGCGAGTGGAAGAAATTGAACCTGGCCGCAGATTAAAACTATATGCAGAGATGGTCTTGCCTGGAAAAGCGTGGCTTGAATTTACCGTTACTACAGAAAACGGAAAGACACATGTACTGCAAGAAGCGACATTTAATCCACGTGGGTTAGGTGGGCAACTTTATTGGCATGCCATTGCTCCATTACATCTCTTTGTATTTCCAACGATGCTGCGGAACATTGTAAAACGAGCACGCCACAGTGCATAAGTTCACCCCTGAAGTTGAAGAGCTAGCAAATGAGATCTTGGCGTATAGCCTCGAGCGTCTTAAATCAGATCCACCACTTGATGGTCCACGCACTGCAGAAGATCTTTTTGCAGAAGTCGGAAACACAATTACCGAACGCGGACTCGGCGGGCGAGCAGCACTAGGGGTATTTACTGAAGTATTAGCAAAGGCGTGCATCTCAACAGATCATCCCCGCAACTTGGCATTTATTCCTTCTGCACCAAGTGAGTATGCAAATCTCTTTGACCTCGTAGTTGGAGCAAGTGCGCTCTATGGCGGCTCTTGGCAAGAAGGTGCGGGCGCTGTCTTTGCCGAGAACCAAGCGCTGCGCTGGTTATCTGATTTAGCAGGACTTCCAGAAAGTGCCGGTGGAGTATTTGTACAGGGCGGGACAATTGGAAATCTCTCAGCACTTGTCACAGCACGTGAAGATGCCCGTGCGAAATTTCCTGATGTAACTAAGTGGGCTATTGCATGTAGCGCAGAGGCGCATTCATCGATTGCCACCGCAGCCAAGATCATGGATGTAGAGCTGGTCAAGATTGCACCGCGTGATGATCTGCGTATTCATGGCGACGATATTGCTGCCGCAATCGATCACTATCAAGGAACAAATACGGGGCGAATCTGCGCAGTCGTTGCAACATCTGGAACAACAAACCTTGGCGTGATCGATGATCTTGTTGGTGCTGCTAAGGCTGCCCACGATCGCAACATCTGGTTCCATGTCGATGGTGCCTATGGCCTGGCAGGGCTATGTGCGCCATCAGTTCGCGCGCTCTTTATCGGTGTCGAACTCTGTGATTCATTTATTGTTGATCCACATAAGTGGCTTTTTGCTCCATATGATGCCTGCGCACTTGTTTATCGCAACCCTGAGATTGCGCGCACTACACATACACAACATGCCTCTTACCTTGAATCTCTCCATGATGGCTCATGGAGCCCATCTGATTATGCAATTCAATTAACTCGCCGTACACGCGGCCTACCATTTTGGTTCTCACTCGCTGCCGCTGGTACCGATGCTTATCGTGATGCTGTTGAAGAATCTATTACTGTTGCGCAGAACGCGGCAGATTTAATAAGTGCACATCCACGCCTTGAACTATTTCGCCAACCAGATCTTTCGATTGTTGCATTTACTCGTACTGGGTGGAGCAGAGATGATTACCAAAAGTGGAGCGATCAATTACTTGAAGACCAGATCGGTTTTGTGACACCTTCATCACATCAAGGCCAAACAATTCTTCGTTTTGCAATCGTAAATCCCTGGACCACGATGGCCGATATTGAAATTATTTTGGCAACCCTGTAAATCCCACAATTTAGCCTGACGATCTATTACAATTGCCCCTATGTCCGCACTTGATAGCAACCAGAACGCAGAAAGCGTTAATACAAGTGCCAGCCTGAGTGACCTCGAATTCCGAATTCTTGAATTCGAACGTAGCTGGTGGCGATTTGCCGGCGCTAAAGAGAGTGCGATTAAAGAGCTCTTCGACCTCAGCGCCACTCGTTACTATCAAATTCTCAATGATCTGATCGACCGCCAGGATGCCCTCGAGGCCTCTCCTATGCTCGTCAAGCGCCTTCGCCGCCTGCGCGATGCCCGCACATCAGCCCGCACCACACGCTAAATCCCAACAGCCGCCCCTCGTTTTGCGCCTGCCAATAGAAGGCCGTAGATTTGGCGTTAGCACTCAAGGGTCGAGAGTGATAAGTCGGCCTCACATGAACCATCACGCACGAAGGAGCAAACCCCATGGCAAAGCAGATTGCCTTTAACGAAGAAGCCCGTCGCGGATTAGAGCGCGGTATGAACGTATTAGCGGACGCTGTCAAAGTAACCCTCGGACCTCGCGGACGTAACGTTGTCCTCGAGAAGAAGTGGGGCGCCCCAACAATTACCAACGACGGCGTATCAATTGCCAAAGAGATCGAACTTGATGATCCATGGGAAAAGATTGGCGCAGAGCTCGTTAAGGAAGTTGCTAAGAAGACAGATGATGTCGCAGGCGATGGAACAACAACCGCAACAGTATTAGCACAGGCACTTGTGCGCGAAGGTCTCCGTAACGTAGCCGCTGGTTCAAACCCAATGGCACTCAAGCGCGGAATTGAAAAGGCAGTCGATGCGATCGTGGCAGA
>CAXNHI010000115.1:0-3289 GCA_964202195.1 Candidatus Planktophila sp.
TGGGGCATTTATTGTCGGTCACCGCAAGAGCGTCTTGATTACCTACATTATTGCCATTCTTATTGCAGGCGGAATCGGCTCACTCTCATTTAGCAGACTCGATGCAGGCGGATACTCCGATCTCAACTCTGAATCTGCAAAAGCTGCAAGTTACATCACCGATACATTTAAGGTTCAGGATCCGGTTGCAATTCTTGTCGTTGATGCAGGTTCTCGCTCTGTTGACGATCCAGCAGTAGTTGCCGAGGCTGCATTGCTAGAGAAAGAAGTTGCAGCGACAAAAGGCATCAAGCGTGCACTTTCATATTGGTCGGCCGGAAATGCGCCTTCACTTAAAGCTACTGATGGCAAGGCTGCCTTTATCTTTATATACGCCGATATCGAAAATTACGACTTTGATGGCTATGGCGCAGTTGGAAAAATTATCGCTGAGAAATTTGACGGTGAATACAAATCTCTCGAAGTCTATGCAGGTGGCGGTGCTGTCGTCACTGATGCAATCAATTCAAAGATCAAGACCGATCTCGTGCTCGCCGAAGGCATTGCTATCCCATTAACCTTTATCTTGCTCGCCTTCGTCTTTGGCGCACTCGTAGCATCCGCGATGCCGCTCGTTGTTGGCGTCGGTGCGATCCTTGGCTCTTTCTTCTTTACCTATCTATTAACTCTTGTGACCGATGTCAGCGTCTTCGCGCTCAACCTCATCACCGGCCTAGGCCTAGGCCTAGGTATCGATTACGCCCTCTTGATCGTCAATCGATTCCGCGAAGAGATGCATAACGGAAAGAGTGTTGAAGAGAGTGCAATCATCACCGTTGGCACCGCCGGAAAGACAGTCTTCTACTCTGGCTTGGCAGTCATGGTCACCTTGAGCGCTCTCCTCTTGTTCCCACTTAACTTCCTTAAATCTTTTGGTTATGCCGGCGTTATCGTCACTCTCTTTGCAATCTTTGGAGCGCTCATACCGCTGCCTGCATTGTTAGCAATCCTTGGTAAGCACGTAGATAAAGGTGTGACTCGCAAAAGTGGACTCACTCCAAAAGAAGATGGTCGTTGGGCATCAACTGCACGCCTTGTGATGGCTCGTCCGATTCCTGTAGTTATCGCTTCCCTTGCAATCTTGATTGTCATGGCACTTCCAATAGCCAATATTGCATTCGCACAAGTTGATTCACGTGTATTACCAGAGTCAAACCGCGCCGCAGTTAGCTCAGCGGTACTTAACGATAGATTCGCAAGCTTCGAGGGAAGTCCTATCGAAGTCATTCTTCCTGATGGCGCAGGTCGCGAAGATTCACTTAATACTTTCTTGGCTAGCGCGAAAACTGTCGATGGAATCACCCGAGTAAGCGCTCTTGAATATGTAGGAAAAGATATTCGCGTTCAGATAATTCCAGGAACAAGTTCCAGGTCTCAAGATGCCGAACGACTCATTAAGGAATTACGCGCACTTGAAAAACCAGATGGACTTCTCATTGGCGGAGCTGCAGCTGACTTCACCGATTCGCAAGGTGGTATTGCGCGAACTCTTCCTTGGGCACTCGGTTGGATTGGTATTACCGTATTCATTCTGATCTTTATATTTACAGGCTCAATCATTCTGCCGATTAAAGCAGTGATTCTGAACGGTCTATCCCTTGTTGCAACGCTAGGTGTAATTACATGGATCTTTATTGATGGCCACCTTAAGTGGCTCGTTGGTGATTTCACAGTGACAGGAACTCTTGATACGGGATCGGTAATCCTGGTAGCTGTTGTCGTCTTCGGCTTATCTATGGATTACGAACTCTTCTTGCTCTCACGAATCAGAGAAGAGCACCTACTCGGTAAATCAAATATCGAGTCAGTGGCCGTCGGGCTTCAACGTTCTGCCCGCATCATTACCGCCGCAGCCCTACTTCTTGCAGTGGTATTTGCAGCATTTATCTCAAGTGGTGTTACCTCGATCAAGATGCTCGGCTTCGGAGTCGCATTCGCTGTTCTCCTTGATGCCACACTCGTGCGAGCACTCTTGGTACCGGCACTGATGCGTCTCTTCGGAGAACGCAACTGGTGGGCACCTAAGAGCTTACGTAGATTTACTCTCACCCACTAAGAGGCCTTACCCTTAGGCCATGGATCTCATAGCCACTCTGCAATGTTCCGATCAACCTGGAATCGTTCATGCGATGACCAGCGCCGTTCTGGCGTGTAGTGGAAACATTATTGAAAATCAGCAATTCACAGATGAGCCAACAAATACTTTTGTCATGCGCACTCGTTTTGAAACAACACAGGGAATTGATGTTGCGAGAAAGAGTTTGAACGAAGGGCTCGGAAAATTCTCACCCACTCTTCACATCCGCCCAACTCAGAGCAAGCCTCGTGCCCTTGTCCTTGTAACTAAAGAGAGCCACTGTTTGCGCGATCTCTTGTATCTCCTTGAACTCGGCGAGCTTCCCATCGAGATTCCAATTGTCGTTTCAAATCACGAAGATCTTCGTGGACTCGTTGAATCTCATGGCTTTACCTTCATTCATCTGCCAGTAAATGCAGCAACTAAGGGGGCGCAAGAGAAAAAGATTCTTGCGCTCATTGAAGAACATTCGATCGATTTCGTTGTGCTTGCTCGTTATATGCAGGTTCTATCGAATGAGTTCTGTGCAGCACTTCCTGGGCGCATTATTAATATTCATCACTCATTCTTGCCAGGATTTAAAGGCGCTAAGCCTTACCACCAAGCGCATGCACGTGGCGTGAAGATCATCGGCGCAACCGCACACTTTGTAACTGCAAATCTCGATGAGGGTCCAATTATTGAACAAGATGTTGCACATGTATCACACACATCAACGCCAGAGGATTTGATTGCACTCGGTAGAGATATTGAACGACGGGTTCTTGCTAAGGCTGTAAAACTCTATGCGCAAGATCGAATCTTTATCGTTGGTGAGCGGACAGTAGTTTTTTCTTAAATTAAGTTACTTGTGTCCCCGGCGGGAGTTGAACCTGCGACCTACCGCTTAGGAGGCGGTTGCTCTATCCACTGAGCTACGGGGACTCACTTTTTCCTTGTACTTTGGATTTACTTGGCAAAGGTTATCGTTACCGATAACCTACGCTAAATGCGCTCACGAGGAGCGTGCATAAGAATATCTGAAAGGCCACCCATGAAAGCGCTCGTTATCGGCGCAGGCGGAGTTGGCAGTGCAATCGCAAATATCGCATCACGTAGACCATTTATTACTCAGATGGTCATTGCCGATCGCAATCTGTCACGAGCCGAAGCCGCAATAACAAAGGTAAAAGA
>CAXNHI010000116.1:0-3286 GCA_964202195.1 Candidatus Planktophila sp.
CGACCTGGAACTGCAGCAGTTGTAATCACAACGTGAGATTTAGCAATGTAAGGAGTTAAAAGTTCGCGTTGTTTAGCAGCGCGCTCTTCTGTCATCTCGCGTGCATAACCTCCAGCACCTTCGAGTGATTCAAGTTCGAGTTCAATAAATGTTGCGCCCATCGACTTCACTTCATCGGCAGATGATGGACGCACGTCATAGGCAGAGACAACTGCGCCTAAGCGACGAGCTGTTGCAATTGCCTGTAGCCCTGCAACACCAGCTCCAAGAATTAGAACTTGTGCGGGAGTAACAGTTCCAGCTGCAGTCATTAACATCGGGAAGAAACGTGGTGAAAGTTCAGCACCAACTAACGATGCGCGATAACCAGCACAGAGAGCTTGTGATGTGAGAGCATCCATTGATTGTGCGCGAGAGATTCTAGGAACTAATTCCAACGAGAATGCAGTAACGCCGGCAGCAACTGCTGCATCGATTGATTCACGCTGATTTACTACCGATAGGAATGAGATAGTGATTGCACCTTTTTTCAAGGTCACAATTTGCGCCGGAGTAAGTGCGGTAACTGAGAGAACAACATCTGCGCTCTTGAGTACATCGCCGGCAACTACCTGGGCACCTGCAGCGCGATATGCATCATCGCTAGCTTGTGCAGCAATTCCAGCGCCAGATTCAATAGCCACTTCAAGGCCAAGGCGCGTTAATTTGCTGATGATGTCTGGGACTAGTGCGACGCGCTTTTCGCCATCGCGGATCTCTTTAGGAACGACTACTAACATGGGCAAAGAGTACTTAATTCCCCTTCAGTTCTCCACGTGAAGTGTGATACAAAATTGACTGAATTGTGGTGCGACGATGGAAGGCCTCACGCCAAATGACCGACTTTGGGCCATCAATGACTGCAGATTCGACCTCTTCGCCTCGATGAGCGGGTAGACAATGCATGAATATTGAATCCGATGCTGTCAGACTCATGAGATTTTCTGTCACTGCAAAGGGAGCGAGGGCACTTATTTTCTCTGCTCGCTCGGATTCAGGATCGCCCATCGACATCCATACATCTGTGTAAAGAACGCTGGCATCTTTAGCGGCGACTTCAGGATCATTGAGAATTTCAATTCGTCCACCAGTACGCGCGGCAATTTTCGTAGCTTCTGCAACTACCTGAGCATCAGGTGCCCATGATCCAGGTGGAGTAGCAACGACAACGTGTGCGCCCATGATTGCACCCATTGTGAGCCACGCATGAGACATATTGTTTCCATCGCCAAGGTAGACAAATTTTCTGCCAGAAATATCTTTGCCAAATGTTTCGCGAATCGTTAACCAATCCGCAAGCAGCTGAGTCGGATGATCATCATCGGTGAGTGCATTAATAACTGGAATCGAAGCATGCGCACCGAGTTCATTGACATCTGCTTGAGCGAAGGTGCGAACAATCAGAGCTGAGCAATAGCCACTAATGATGCGAGCTGTATCTGCAATTGTTTCGCCGCGACCAAGTTGCAACTCTTCGCCACGAATAAAAATTGGTGTTCCACCTAAATGCGCTACAGCTGTTTCAGAAGCCAATCGAGTTCGAGTGCTTGGCTTTGTCATATAGATAGCGACGCTCTTGTGGGCCAGTGCATCGCGAGACTTCAATGGATCAGCGGCAAATTCAGCGGCAGTCGAAAGGAGCATCTCAACATCATCGCGAGATAAATCTTGCGTACGCAGTAGGTCCTTCATCACGAAATTGTATCGGCTGCCAGTATCCTTGGGCACATGGGTTTCTTCTCACGCGGAAAACGTGGTCTCTCGCTTGATAGCGATACAGATCTACTTACGCGCCCAGAAGTTGAAGATGATGAGGGCGGCCATGATCGATATGCGCACTACATCAAGAAAGAGAAAGTCGTCGAATCGGCAGTGACCGGCAAGGCGGTCCGTGCATTGTGTGGCAAGAAGTGGGTGCCATCGCACGACCCAGAGAAGTATCCAATTTGTCCGGCATGCAAAGCCATCTTCGAGTCGATGCCAGATAAATCCTCAAATAAAAAAGAATCGGAATGAAACGCTATTCTGCGCTATCAATACTTCTAGCGTTCCTCTTATTTGCGGCTCCACTACAGAACATTCAGAACGCCGAAGCAGCTAATCCACCTCGAAAAATTCTGACAGGGTGGCTTCCTTACTATTCGATGAAGACCTATTTACCTGCAGTCCTATCGAACGCGGATTTGATTAAAGAGATTATGCCGTTCTGGTATACCCTTAAATATGATGGCAAGACGAAGAAGGCTGTCATTACAGATGTTTATAAGCCTGCTAACCCCAGTGTTCCAATTACAGAGCCGCTCACTGCCCTGCGTAATGCAGGAATGACAATTATTCCAACTATTAGTGACGGTACAGACGAAATGGTTCTGGCAAATCTTCTTGCAAAGCCGGTTTCGCGCAAACAGGTCATAGATGCAATTGTGGCAACGGTTGCTTCACAAAATTACGATGGAATTGATTTAGATTTTGAAGGCTTTGCATTTATCGATTCAAATACAACTTGGAAGACAACTGCTCCTAACTGGGTTCTCTTTGTTAAAGAATTAAGTGCCGCACTTCACGCAGAGAAGAAAATTCTTTCAATCACAACCCCTTACCTCTTTAATCCAGCAGAAGCGCAGAAGGGCTACTTCGTTTATGCATGGGCGCAGATCGCACCATTCATTGATCGACTACGCATCATGACGTACGACTATTCGACGACACGCCCAGGTCCGATTGGTCCTATTGCATGGACAGAGAAGACCGTTAAGTACGCAATTTCAATCATGCCTGCCTCCAAGGTTTATCTCGGACTTCCAGGGTATGGAAAAGATTGGGTAACAAAGGTCGAAGGAGTCTGTCCATCGAACTTGGCCAAAATCATTACTCCATCTGCAAAAGCTGGAACATTTCTCATGCGCGATGCCGCCAGTATCGCTGTCACATATGGCGCAGTTCCCACATATAACGAAACGTTTGCTGAAGTCACATTCTCTTATAAGCGCGAATACACAGGTACGACAAGCAGTGGGCTCTCAACTACATGTACTGCAAGTCGAACTGCCTGGCATCAAAATGCGCAGAGCTATTCAGTGCGCGCACAATTGGTTGCTAAGTATCAATTAGGTGGCGCCGCTCAGTGGGTTATTGGGCAGGAAGAACCGCTTGCGATGGTTGCGATACGAGATGTTGCAACATCAATTGCACCAGCCCAGCTCGAATCATCTCTCACACTTTCAACTAATGAACTTTCCTACGGTAA
>CAXNHI010000117.1:0-3274 GCA_964202195.1 Candidatus Planktophila sp.
AAGGTTCTTCATTCGATTTCAGGTCGCACACTTCTTGGACATGTTCTCCACGCAGTTGATGGATTAAGCGCGAAGAATGTACGCATTGTTGTCGGTGCAGGTCGCGAACTCGTAGAAGATCACGTCAAGCTGATCGCGCCTAAAGCCACCACAGTCTTTCAAGAGCACCGCGGCGGCACAGGACATGCAACACAACTTGCGCTCGCAGACATTAAAGTGAGCGGCACAGTTCTTGTTCTTGCCGGTGATACTCCAATGCTTTCAAGTCAGTCACTAGCAGCACTTTTAGATGTTCATCATAAGGGTGGGTTTACCGCATCCGTCATGACGGCAGAGCATCCAGATCCAACAGGCTATGGCCGCATTGTGCGAAGTGCAGATGGATCCCTACTGCGAATCGTTGAAGAGCGCGATGCCACTGATAACGAAAAGGCAATCTATGAAGTCAACTCTGGCGTCTACGCATTTGATGGTGCAAAGCTTGCTGGGGCGATTGGAAAGCTAAAGAAAGATAATTCACAGGGCGAGCTCTATCTGACCGATGTTCTTGAAATCTTAGGTAACGAAGGTGGCTCAATTGCCGCAGTCCTTATTGAAGACTTCATCGAAATTCTTGGCGTCAATGATCGTAGCCAGTTAGCTGAAAGTGCGGCACTCCTTCGCGATCTTATTAATGAAGATTTAATGAAGTCAGGTGTGACAATTGTTGATCCACTTACAACATGGGTTGATTCGACAGCACAGGTTGCAAGTGATGTGACCTTATTACCAGGCACATGGATTGCTGGAAAGACCACGGTAGCAAGTGGCGCCGTTATTGGACCTCGCACCACCTTGCTCGATTGCACAGTCGCATCAGGAGCTCACATCATTGAATCTCATTGCATAGGCGCAATTATTGGTAGAGATGCGCAGGTTGGACCATTTACATATTTACGACCAGGAACTGATCTTGGTGCATCCACTAAAGCTGGTGCATTTGTTGAGATGAAGAATGCAGTAGTTGGTGAAGGCTCAAAAGTTCCACATCTTTCATACGTGGGGGATGCAACAATCGGTGAAGGTACAAATATCGGCGCCGCAACTATCTTTGTAAATTACGATGGCGTAGAAAAGCACCACACCACAGTGGGCGATCATGTCCGCATCGGTAGCGATTCGATGTTGGTAGCCCCAGTCACAATAGGAGATGGCGCCTACACAGCCGCTGGTTCTGTGATCACCGAGGATGTGCCACCCGGAGCAATCGGGGTTGGTAGAGCAAAGCAGAGAAATGTATTAGGTTGGGTCCTGCGCAAGCGATCCGGCACGAAATCAGCAGACGCAGCCTCGCGTCATGATGAGAAGAAGGGATAACTCCTTTGAGCGAAATCAGATTAACTTCCGAGAAAAAATTGCGCATCTTTTCAGGACGTGGATATCCAGAGCTCGCAGAAGCAGTCGCAACAGAGCTAGGTATTCCGATCACACCAACATCAGCATATGACTTTGCAAATGGTGAAATCTTTGTTCGTTTTGAAGAATCAGTTCGTGGCTGTGACGCATTTGTTATTCAATCTCACGCCGCTCCAGTTAATAAGCAGATCATGGAACAACTCATCATGGTCGATGCTCTTAAGCGCGCATCAGCAAAGCGCATCACAGTTGTTGCACCATTCTACGGATATGCGCGTCAAGATAAGAAGCACCGTGGACGTGAGCCAATCTCAGCTCGCTTGATGGCGGATCTCTACAAGGCAGCAGGTGCTGATCGTCTAATGGTTGTTGATCTACACACGTCACAAATTCAAGGCTTCTTCGATGGTCCAGTGGATCATCTCTTTGCTCTACCGATGCTCGCAAATTACGTCGGCAGCAAAGTTGATCGTTCAATGCTCACAATCGTTTCCCCAGACTCAGGTCGCGTACGCGTTGCAGAACGCTGGTCAGAACTTCTCGGCGGATGTCCGATCGCATTTATTCATAAAACACGTGACCCGCTTGTTCCTAACGAAGCAGTTGTAGGTCGCGTCGTTGGTGATGTTACGGGTCGCACATGCGTTGTTATCGATGACATGATCGATACCGCAGGCACCATCACAAAGGCAGTTGACGCACTCTTTGAAGGCGGGGCGAAAGATGTCATCGTCGCAGCCACCCACGCAGTCTTTTCAGGCCCAGCAGTGGAGCGACTCAAGGAGTGCCGCGCAGTTGAGATCGTTGTCACCAACTCATTGCCGATTGCAGATGACAAGCACTTCGACAAGCTCACTGTGCTCACAATCGCTCCACTTCTAGGCCGCGCGATCCGCGAAGTCTTCGAAGATGGCTCAGTTACAAGCCTTTTTGACGGCCACAGCTAACTCAGGCTATTCTTTGCCTCGTTCCGGCGAGGGTGAAATTTATCCGTGATCGACGGCGTAGGGATCAACTCCTGCTGGAACTTCATGCAATCACTTCAAGAAATGCAAGTGAAGTATCTACAGTGTTAAGGGAGTATCACAATGGCAGAGTTATCAATCAAGGGAACCACACGTACCGAATTCGGTAAGGGTGCGTCACGTCGTGCACGCGTTGCAGGACTTGTCCCAGCAGTTATCTACGGCCACGGTGAGAAGCCACTTCACATCACATTGCCAGCAAAAGAACTTGGAGTTGCTCTTAAAGAGTCAAACGTTCTTCTTAACATTGATATTGATGGAAAGGTCGAACTCACACTTCCTAAGTCAATAGTTCGCCATCCACTCAAGCAGATCCTCGAGCACATCGACCTCGTACTTGTACGTCGTGGCGAGAAGGTAACTGTTGCTGTTCCTGTTCACACAGAAGGAAAGCACGATCCAGATGGAATCCTCGAGCACGTCAACCACACACTCGAAGTTGAAGCTGAAGCAACATCTATTCCTAAGTTCTTCACACTTGATATTGAAGGAATGACAGCTGGAACCTTTAGATACGCATCAGATATCGCACTTCCTGCAGGTACAACACTTGTTAGCGATCCAAAGATGATCATCGTTCACTTGTCAGAGCGCTCAACTGCTGCAATTGAAGAGGCTCCAGTTGTTGCTGCTGTAACAGATGTTGCGGCACCTGCAGCAGATGCTGAAAAGAAGGACGCTTAACCCGTACCCTTTCTCATTATGACGTGGTTGGTAGCAGGCCTTGGTAATCCAGGCGATCAATATGCTGCCACCCGTCACAATGTGGGTCAGATGGTGATTGACCACCTTGTTAAACGCCACTCCATCAAGCTAGCAAGTCATAAATCCCGCACACATATTGCCGCCTACAA
>CAXNHI010000118.1:0-3266 GCA_964202195.1 Candidatus Planktophila sp.
GCTTCTTCAGCGCTCTTACCTGGATATGAACCGACTGCTTTTTCGCCAGCTGATGTGCGGACATATACGGTTCCATCTTCTGCAACTCGACCGAATTGTGAAGGATCTCCAATGAGTGCAGATGCTGCACTTACTTGTGGAATGACCTGGGATGGAAGTGGATTATGTTCGCTCATGAGTTTTCCTTTCAGCGCGTCGGCAGTGATGCCTTCGTTAATGCAGGTAATGGTGGGAGGTCAAAGGTACCCTGTCTTACTACCGCCTCAAAAATTGAGCGTGAGATATTGGAGCTCGGGGGTGAGAGATGCTGATTCGAGTCCATCCCGCCCCGATGTATGCAACCAACTGTTGGGTATTAGCCGCTGAAAAAGGTTCTGAGTGCATCATCGTTGATCCAGGCATGCCAGATATCAGCGCAGAGATAGAGATGATTATTGAAGAAGAAGGGCTAAAGCCGGTTGCGGTTTTAATCACGCATGGACATCTCGACCATACCTTCTCGGTAATTCCTTTAGCCGATGGCTATGGAATTCCGGCTTATATCCACGGTGAAGACCGCAAAGCGTTGCTCCATCCAGAATTGCTCCTTGGAAAAGAATTTGCATCTTCGATAAGCGGTATGAGATGGAGTGAACCCTCTCAGGTGCTCGAGTTACGAAATAATCAGAAGTTTGAGGCTGTCGGTTTGGATATCACTGCAATACACGCACCTGGGCACACGGCTGGATCGCTGATGTTTACCGTTAATGATGAAGTTCTGATTAGTGGGGACGTTCTCTTCGCAGGCTCAATTGGACGTACAGATCAACCGACCGGGTCACACGAGGCAATGGTTCGAACATTGGCGACAAAAGTCGCGCCTCTCGGAGATCACTTGCGCGTATTACCGGGACATGGACCAGACACCACGATCGAATATGAGCGCAGAACCAATCCTTATCTGAAAGAATTGCGCACATGAAGCGCGAACAGTTGCATGCACCTAAAGGTGTCAGCGAATACGTTCCGCCGCGATCTGCCAGCTTTGAGTGGATTCGTGACCAGCTGATTGGTCCCGCAAAATCTGCCGGATATCAACTTATGGAGTTGCCTGTATTTGAAGATACAAATCTCTTCTCCCGCGGAGTCGGTGAATCAACAGATGTTGTAAGTAAAGAGATGTACACCTTTGAAGATCGAGGTGGAAGATCAATCACCTTGCGCCCTGAAGGAACTGCTGGCGTGATGCGTGCCGTTATTGAACATTCACTCGATCGCGGTCAGTTGCCGGTAAAGGTTTTCTACTCCGGTGCTTACTTTCGCGCAGAACGTCCTCAGGCCGGTCGCTACCGTCAGTTCTATCAAGTAGGAGTTGAATCCATTGGTCTGGATGACCCTGCAATTGATGCAGAGATAATTGCCCTGGCAGATACAGCCTTTCAGAATATTGGCTTAAAGAAGTATCGTCTCGAGCTCACCTCACTGGGTGATGCTGAATCTCGAGCGGCGCATCAGGTGGACCTTGTAGCTTTCCTAAAAACCCTTGATCTCGATGAGGCAACACAGGCGCGAGCTGAGATCAATCCTTTGCGGCTCTTCGACGATAAGCGGGAAGAGATCCGAAGCAAGATGTCAGCTGCACCTCTGTTGATGGATTATCTCTCTGATGCTTCACGCGAAAATTTTGCTCACGTGTGTGGCTATTTAGATGCGTTGGGGATTTCATACACACTCAACCCTCGCATGGTTCGTGGTCTTGATTATTACACTGGGACAACTTTCGAATTCATTCATGAAGATCTTGGCGCGCAATCCGGAATTGGCGGCGGCGGGCGCTATGACGGATTAATGGAGACGTTAGGTGGCGCCGATCTCTCAGGAATTGGTTTTGGATTGGGAGTAGATCGAATTCTCTTGGCGGCAGAGGCCGAAGGTATTTTGACCCCGAATCAATTTGCGAGTGATCTCTTCATCATTCCGTTAGGCCATCCGGCAAAAGAGAGGGCTCTTTCTCTAGCCCAAGATCTGCGACAGAGCGGATTTAAGGTCGAGATAGCCTTTGGCGATCGCGCTCTCAAAGGTGCAATGAAGGCTGCAGATAAGTCAGGTAGTGCATTTGCGATAGTTCTGGGGGAGACCGAGTTATCTTCCGGTTCTGTCGAGCTCAAGCGAATGAAAGATGGCGAACTATCCTCGGTTAAGATGAGCGAACTAGGAAAAGCTCTTTCCGCACACGCATAGCTATTCGATAGAAAGTAGTTGAAAGTAATGATTCGTACCCATGATGCCGGATCCCTTCGTGCCAGTCACGCGGGTCAGACAGTCACACTCGCGGGTTGGGTAGCCCGTCGTCGTGATCATGGCGGCGTTGCATTTATCGATTTACGTGATGCGACGGGTTCTGTTCAAGTTGTTATCCGCGATGAAGTTTTGGCTGGATCACTTCGCGCCGAATGGTGTTTAGCAATTACAGGTGAAGTGGTCGCACGCCCGGCAGGAAATGAAAACTCAGGCCTACCAACAGGTGCAATCGAAGTAATGGGCGATGCAATCACAGTATTGAGCGAATCAGCTCCGCTACCTTTCCCTGTTGATACTGGCGTTGAATCTGAAATCTCAGAAGAGGTACGACTTCGTTACCGCTATCTTGATCTACGCCGAGAAGGACCAGCGTCAAATCTTCGACTTCGCTCCCGCGTTACTTCAGCGATCCGGCGTGCAATGGATGACCTTGATTTTCTCGAGATCGAAACTCCCTATTTAACTCGATCCACACCTGAAGGTGCACGTGATTTTCTAGTACCAGTGCGTCTACAGCCTGGTAGCTGGTATGCCTTGCCTCAGTCACCACAACTATTCAAGCAGTTACTCATGGTTGCAGGTATGGAACGTTACTACCAGATTGCCCGTTGCTTCCGTGATGAAGATTTCCGCGCAGATCGTCAACCCGAATTTACTCAGCTTGATATTGAAATGTCATTTATCGATCAGGCAGATATCATTGCTGTCGCTGAGAAAATCCTTGTGGATGTGTGGAAAGACAGTGTGGATTACACAATCCCAACTCCGATTCCTCATATGACCTATAAAGATGCCATGAATCGTTTCGGTTCGGATAAGCCAGATCTACGTCTTAAAAATGAACTTGTTGAAGTTACTGAATTCTTTGCAAAGACCCCCTTTAGAGTTTTCCAGGCCGATTATGTGGGCGCTGTTGTTATGCCCGGGGGAGCCAGCTCACCTCGTCGCGAATTAGATGCATGGCAGGACTGGGCTAAGGCGCGTGG
>CAXNHI010000119.1:0-3243 GCA_964202195.1 Candidatus Planktophila sp.
TTTGCAGTTGTTCGTGAAGCAGCTAAGCGCACGCTAGGTCAGCGTCATTATGACGTTCAGCTCATGGGCGGCGCTTCAATGCACATGGGAAATATCGCTGAGATGAAGACCGGTGAAGGTAAAACTCTAGTTGCAACGCTCCCATCATATTTGAACGCTCTTGCCGGTAAAGGCGTTCACGTTGTTACAACAAATGATTACTTAGCTGAGCGCGATAGCGAATGGATGGGACGTATCCATCGTTTCCTTGGCCTGACTGTTGGTGTCATCGTCAATAGCATGTCTCCATCTGAGCGTCGCGATGCCTATAACTGTGATGTTACCTACGGAACAAATAATGAATTTGGATTTGATTATCTTCGTGACAATATGGCCTGGAGCCTAGAAGATTGCGTACAACGAGATCACTTCTTCGCTGTAGTAGATGAAGTTGACTCGATTCTTATTGACGAAGCTCGCACACCACTGATCATTAGCGGTCCTGCTGATAAAGCGACCAAGTGGTACGTAGAATTTTCCAATATCGTAAACCAGCTCGGTCGCGATACTCATTATGAAGTTGATGAGAAGAAGAAGACGATCGCAGTTATTGAGGCAGGCGTGACTAAGGTCGAACAGCTGCTAGGTATTGAAAATCTCTATGAAGCTGCAAATACGACACTCATCGGATACCTCAATAATGCCGTTCGCGCCAAGGAGCTTTTCAAGCGCGATAAGGATTATGTGGTTATGAATGGCGAACTTCTTATCGTTGATGAACACACTGGCCGCATGCTTTCAGGGCGCCGCTACAGTGATGGCTTGCACCAAGCTCTAGAAGCGAAAGAGCGTATTGAAATTAAGGACGAAAACCAGACACTTGCAACTATTACTTTGCAGAACTACTTCCGTCTCTATTCAAAGATTTCGGGTATGACCGGTACTGCAATGACGGAAGCATCTGAATTTCATCAGATCTACAAACTTGGCGTTGTCCCAATTCCTACAAATCGTCCGATGCAACGTATTGACGCTGCAGACTTAGTCTATAAATCTGAAGCCGGAAAGTTTCTTGCAGTCGCCCAAGATATTGTCGAGCGTCATCGCAAGGGTCAGCCAGTATTGGTGGGTACTGTCAGCGTCGAAAAATCAGAGGAACTCTCTGCGGTGTTAAAGAAAAATGGAGTTCCACACGAGGTACTGAACGCGAAGCACCACGAGCGTGAAGCGATGATCATCGCTCGTGCCGGTGTTAAAGGCGCTGTAACAGTTGCAACAAATATGGCAGGCCGTGGTACCGACATTATGCTCGGTGGTAATCCTGAATTTATGGCTGACTTCGAATTACAACGTCGTGGAATTTCACCTGTAGAAAATGCAGCAGAGTATGAAGCCGGTTGGCCAATAGAGCTAGCAAAGCAGAAGTCTGCTGTTGAATCAGGTCACGAAGAAGTTGTCTCTCTCGGTGGTCTCTACGTTCTTGGAACAGAGCGCCACGAATCACGCCGTATCGATAATCAGCTTCGAGGTCGATCAGGTCGCCAAGGTGATCCAGGTGAATCACGTTTCTACCTCTCTCTTCAAGATGATTTGATGCGTCGATTCAATTCGGGAATGGTTGAGCGCTTCTTATCTGCAGCTGGTCTTCCAGATGATGCACCCATCGAATCAAAGATGGTCAGTAACGCGATTAAATCTGCTCAGACACAGGTTGAGGCGCAGAACTTTGAAATCCGCAAGAATGTTCTTAAGTATGACGATGTGATGAATCGTCAACGTGGAGTTATTTACGGAGAACGTCGCTTAGTTCTAGAGGGTGAAGATATTTCTACACAGGTAGGACAGTTCTTAGCAGACACAATTCAGGCTTATGTCGATGCAGAGACAGCTGAAGGTTTTGCTGAGGATTGGGATCTAGAGAAGCTCTGGACAGCTCTCCGCCTTGTATTCCCAGTTACGCTCACAGTCGATGGACTTATCTCTGAAGTGGGATCCATCGGCGGCCTTGACGCTGAGTTCTTAGCTGCACGAATTATTGAAGATGCAAAAGCAGCATATGTAAAGCGTGAGAGTGAACTTGGCTCTGAAGTCATGCGCGAACTTGAGCGAAAGGTCCTCTTATCGGTTCTTGATCGCAAGTGGCGTGAACACCTCTATGAGATGGATTATCTCCAAGAAGGCATCGGGCTTCGAGCAATGGCACAACGCGATCCTCTTGTTGAATATCAACGCGAGGGTTATGAACTCTTTGCAGCGATGATGGATGCAATCAAAGAAGAACTCGCAAGCCTTGTCTTTAATGTGCAGGTAAATGTTGAAGATGGCAAGAAAGTTTCAGCTCCATCTATTGAGGCAAAACCTGCTCAAGTGAGTGCACTTTCTTATACAGCTTCGGATGAATCTGGTGTTGTAACAAAGAATGAAGTGACACGTAATGCTCCTTGCCCTTGTGGTTCAGGTAAGAAGTACAAGCGTTGCCATGGTGCTGCCTAACCTTTAAATTAGATCTAACTCGGTGCATAACCAGCGCCCATCAACGCCCTCAAAGCGAATCACGATGGCGCGTAATCTTTCACCGAAGCGCACGGTGATCGTTGATTCACAGATTCCATCGAGTGGCTCGCTTTGATGAATTGTTCGCACTCTACCGACCTCTTTCTGAGATCCGGTCTTTCTAATTAACTCGTTGTAAATAACTCGATGACAGCGCGCCATTAATTGTGCAGGTTGTCGCCTTCCGGCCCAGATCTCAAGGAGTGCGACGACAAAAGTCATTGTCCAAGCATGTAGTTCAGGTAATTCATCTGCTGAAGTCGGTTCAGGACAATCATCGCCATCAAAGTCTTCTCCAAAGTGTGAGGGGACGAGGTAGAGCCTCGCTTTTTGAATCGGAAGAGGTGGAAGAGGTTCAAACCTTGGGGAGTCTGGATAGAGATCGAGAATGGGATGACTCCATAGCGCCTGATCTTGGCTAGTGGAAGTTAATGTGTACTTGGGATTTGAGTAAGTTGTCATTGCGCCAGCATTGCTAGCCTGCACCGCTCTTCCATCAGCTCCCAGGTTGGTTCTTTCTCAACCTAAAGGTTGACTGTGCATGAACGATGTCAAAGATGTGGGTAATAGCGTTTGCTCCACCCTTATGTCACATCAGCTAAATACCTCACTCTCATTGAAATCACCTCGAGTCATTGTTGCCGGCGTACTCTTTCTAGCTGCCTTGCTCTCATCGTTTGCATTTGCAGCACTCTCTGACCGCAGCTCTGC
>CAXNHI010000120.1:0-3209 GCA_964202195.1 Candidatus Planktophila sp.
TTAACGTTTACGTCAATGATGAAGATGTTCGCTTCCTCGGCAGCCTTGATGCGCAGGTCAAAGATGGAGATTCTGTAACAATTCTGCCTGCAGTCGCCGGCGGTTAATTAAGTGGCTCGTTTTGATTCACTCGCCGATTCTGTAGGTCATACAGCTCTGATCGGCCTTCCCACACTTTCACCATCTCCCACAGTTCGTTTATGGGCCAAGATGGAAGATCGAAATCCGACTGGTTCAATTAAGGATCGCACAGCGCTATCGATGCTTGATGCAGCAGAGAAAAGTGGTCAGCTAAGAGCTGGTGCGACAATCCTTGAACCGACCAGTGGAAATACTGGAATCTCACTTGCTATGGCTGCCAAAGTTCGCGGTTATCGTCTTATCTGTGTGATGCCAGAAAATACAAGCCCAGAGCGCAGACAACTTCTTGAAATGTGGGGCGCAAAAATTATTTCTTCTCCTGCAGCTGGTGGATCTAATGAAGCTGTTCGTGTTGCTAAGGAATTAGCCGCCGAAAATCCAGAGTGGGTATTTCTCTATCAATATGGAAACCCTGCAAATACTGCAGCACACTACGACTCAACCGGCCCAGAAATTTTCGAAGATCTCCCAACGGTTACACACTTTGTCGCTGGCCTTGGAACAACAGGAACACTGATGGGTGCTGGACGCTATCTGCGAGAGAAGAATCCAGATATCCAAATCATTGCTGCAGAGCCCCGATACGGTGAAGTGGTTTATGGATTGAGAAATATTGATGAAGGATTTGTTCCTGAACTCTACGATGCCTCAATTCTTACTCGCAGATTTTCAGTAGGTGCCGAAGATTCTGTTCGCCGCGTTCGCGAGCTACTTGAAGTTGAAGGGATTTTCTCTGGAATCTCAACAGGTGCAATTCTTCATGCAGCTCTCGCTCTTGGTAATGAAGCAGTGCGTGATGGAAAGAGCGCTGATATAGCCTTTATCGTCTGCGATGCGGGATGGAAATATCTCTCCACCGGCATATACGGATCGCAGGTAGATGAAGCCACGGAAGGATTAGACGGTACCCTTTGGGCATGAGCTCGGCACCAATTGGCATCTTCGATTCTGGAGTTGGCGGATTAACTGTTGCACGAGCAATTTTGGATCAGCTACCTAATGAATCCACTATCTATATTGGAGATACAGCGCGTGGACCCTACGGTCCTCGTCCACTAGCTAAAGTTCGAGATTTCTCTCTCGAGACAATTGATTTTCTCATCGACCAAGGCGTAAAAGCTGTCGTAATCGCTTGCAACACAGCAAGTGCCGCAATGCTTCGTGATGCGCGTGAACGTTATTCAGTGCCAGTCATCGAAGTTATTCAACCTGCCGTTCGTCGCGCCGTTGCAGCAACGCGCACTGGTCGCGTTGGTGTCATCGGTACCGCGACAACAATCGAATCACGTGCCTACTTAGATGCATTTGCTGCGGCGCCACAACTAGAAATTACAGATGTCGCATGTCCGTCCTTTGTGGAATTTGTTGAACGCGGAGAGACTTCAGGCCCAGCGATCACTGAGATTGCACGTACATACTTGAAGCCAATTATGGATGCCGATGTTGACACCCTTGTCTTAGGGTGCACGCACTACCCACTACTGACCGGCGTTATCTCTTACCTCGTAGGAAACGGTGTTTCACTCGTTTCTAGCGCTGAAGAGACTGCAAAAGATCTCTACCGAACTCTGGTCGAGACAGATCAACTCAGAAGTGCCACTGCTGGCCCTGCTGAGCATCAATTCCTTGCAACAGGGGATGCCAAGGGCTTTGAGAACTTGGCGCGCAGATTCCTTGGGCCAGAAGTTGGTCACGTACGCCACCAAGACCTTACATAATCCACGAACGATAAAAACGATAGATAACAAAAAAAGAGGAATATATGACACGCATCGACGGACGAACCAATAAAGATCTTCGCGAAATCAAGATCACTCGCGGGTGGTTAGATCATGCCGAGGGTTCAGTTCTTGTTGAATTTGGAAAGACTCGCGTTCTCTGCGTTGCTTCATTTACTCCTGGTGTTCCTCGTTGGCTAAAGGATTCAGGAAAAGGCTGGGTTACTTCAGAATATTCAATGTTGCCGCGTGCAACTCACACTCGCTCTGATCGAGAGTCAGTCAAAGGAAAACTCGGTGGTCGCACACAGGAAATTTCCCGACTCATCGGTCGTTCACTTCGTGGCATTGTAGATGTTGCTCAACTCGGTGAAAATACAATTGTTATCGATTGCGATGTTCTTCAGGCAGATGGCGGAACACGCACAGCTGCGATCACTGGTGCATATGTCGCACTCGCTGATGCAATTGAATGGGCCCAGAAGAAAGGCCACATTAAGGCCGGTGCACAACCACTTTCAGATTCAGTAGCTGCCGTAAGTGTTGGAATTGTTGATGGTATTCCGATGCTCGATCTTTGTTACGAGGAAGATGTGCGCGCCGAGACAGATATGAATGTTGTCTGCAGTGGCGATGGTCGATTTATCGAAGTACAGGGCACTGCAGAAGGCGCACCTTTTGATCGTGTGCTTCTTGATTCACTTCTAGATCTTGCACTTGCAGGATGTGCCGATCTCACGGCGATGCAGAAGAACGCACTCGCAAAGTAGGCTTAGCAGCAATGAAAAAACTTCTCCTTGCCACGCGAAATAAGGGAAAGATCGAAGAGTTTCATCGCATTCTTGAAGAGATCGCTCCTGGTGAAATCGAACTAGTCGGACTCGATCAATTTCCTGATCTTGCAGATGTGGAAGAGACGGGCGCTACATTTGAAGAGAACGCTCTTCTCAAAGCTCGTCAGATGTCTGCAGCAACCGGTCTTCCTGCAATCGCAGATGACAGTGGATTGTGTGTCGATGCCCTCGGTGGAGATCCAGGAATATTCTCTGCTCGTTGGTCTGGTGTTCACGGAGATGATGAAGCGAATTTGCGTAAAGTCCTAGAGCAAATTAAGGATGTTCCTGATGGTGATCGCACTGCATATTTCATCTGTGTAGCAGCTCTCGCTCTCGTTGATGGAAGCAGCCACTGCGAGGAGGGAAGATTCCATGGCCAGCTCCTACATCACCCAGTGGGTGAGAATGGATTTGGCTATGACCCGATTTTCTCCCCCGACGGATATTCCATCTCCAGTGCGCAGATGAGTGCCGCCGATAAGGATGCAATTAGCCATCGCGGAAAAGCTCTTCG
>CAXNHI010000121.1:0-3192 GCA_964202195.1 Candidatus Planktophila sp.
TGCTCATCATCGAAGCGCCCTGTAGTACTGGCGTGGCCTGCACCCACAATTTCGCCTGTTTCAATCTCGAGATTCGGAACAGAATCTGCACGCGCACCATCGGAGAGTAAAAGATTTCGGTTGAGCTCGTAGGTATCCGTTCCTTCTGCCGCAGCACGAATAAATACGTCACCGATCCACACTGTGTGTGCATCTTGACCAGCGAGTGCGCCTTTATAATTAACGCGCGATTTAGCATTTGGTACAAGGTGGTCAACGAACATGCGATGCTCGAAGTACTGACCCGCCGTAGCGAAATAGACACCCAAAAGTTCGGTGCTTGCGCCAGGACCTGCAAACTCAACTGTCGGAAGAAGTCGGATGACAGATCCGCCGACTGTGACAACGAGTGAGTTAAAGGTTGCATCTCGCTCAACTATTGCGTGGTGGTGGCCAGCATGAACTGATGTTGGACCCCACTCTTGTAAAGAGATGAGTGTGAGTTTTGCTCCCGCACCCACTGCGATTTCTAAATCTTCACCGAGGTGAAATTCACCAGTGTTCTCAAGAACTACAGTCGCGCGCGAGTGAGGTTCAAGGATAATTTGCACACGTGCAAACTCAACGGTTCCAGCCTGGACCAATGTACGAGAGAGAATGATTGGCTGATCAATCTCTTGATCTTTTCCTACTCGCAGCTGGCGAACATTTCCAGTAAAAGCACGAATGCGATTGATGATGATGTCCTCAGTGCGAGAGAGTGCCTCCGCCTCAACTTTAGTAAAAGTTACGCCTTGGGGAAGGTCAGCGACAGGCTGCAAAGAATCAAGTTCGATCGCCTTCGCACTTCCGTCATGCATTCCTGCAAGTCGTTTAAGTGGGGTAAAGCGCCACGCCTCTTCACGTCCGTTCGGAGTGTGAAGTTCGAGCACATTAGATTGGAGTGCGCTCATTAACCGACAGCACCTTCCATCTGAAGTTCGATGAGGCGGTTGAGTTCTAGCGCATATTCCATCGGTAATTCGCGAGCAATTGGTTCGATGAAGCCACGAACGATCATCGCCATTGCTTCATCCTCACCTAGACCTCGTGACATCAAATAGAAGAGTTGATCATCGCTGATCTTCGACACTGTTGCCTCGTGACCCATCGATACATCATCCTCACGGATATCAACGTATGGATAGGTGTCAGAACGAGAAATACTATCTACCAAAAGTGCATCACATTTAACAGTACTTGCTGAATGGTGAGCGCCTTCTTGGACTTGTACAAGTCCGCGATATGAAGTGCGTCCTCCGCCGCGTGCCACTGATTTTGAAATGACAGAAGATGATGTGTAAGGAGCAGCATGGACCATCTTGGCTCCTGAATCTTGATGCTGACCAGGACCGGCGAAAGCGAGTGAAAGAGTCTCTCCCTTTGCATGAGGACCCATCAACATCACTGCTGGGTACTTCATAGTTACCTTAGAGCCGATATTTCCATCAACCCATTCCATAGTTGCACCTTCAGCACATGTGGCGCGCTTTGTAACGAGGTTGTACACATTGTTCGACCAATTCTGAATCGTTGTGTAACGAACTCTTGCACCCTTCTTAACAATGATCTCAACCACGGCTGAGTGCAAAGAATCTGATTTGTAGATAGGTGCTGTACAGCCTTCTACGTAGTGAATGTATGAATCTTCGTCAGCAATAATCAGTGTGCGTTCGAACTGACCCATATTCTCAGTATTGATGCGGAAATATGCCTGCAATGGAATATCTACATGTACGCCCTTTGGAACGTAGATAAATGATCCACCTGACCAGGCAGCTGTATTGAGCGCTGCGAACTTGTTATCGCCTACTGGAATTACGCTTCCAAAGTATTCACGGAAAAGCTCTTCATGCTCACGCAGAGCTGTATCTGTATCCAGAAATAGCACGCCTAACTTCTCTAAATCTTCACGAATAGAGTGATAGACAACTTCCGATTCGTACTGTGCTGCAACGCCTGAAACTAAGCGCTGCTTCTCAGCCTCTGGGATACCAAGGCGGTCGTAGGTGTTCTTAATATCATCTGGAAGGTCATCCCATGTAGTTGCTTGCTTCTCTGTTGAGCGAACAAAGTACTTGATCGTGTCGAAGAAAATTCCTGAGAGATCGCTGCCCCACGATGGCATTGGCTTCTTCTCGAAGAGTGACAAACCTTTGAGGCGCATGTCGAGCATCCACTGAGGTTCGCTCTTCTTGGAAGAGATGTCGCGTACTACCTCTTCATTAATTCCACGCTTGGCACTTGCGCCAGCGTCGGTCTTATCTGACCAGCCGTATTCATAATTTCCAAGGCCATCGAGTTCTGGATGTGCTGTTGTCATTATTGAGCCTTTCCGGCAGTAGTTGTCAGTTGTGGAATGTATGTCGTGCAAACTCCGTCACCATGAGCGATCGTCGCAAGACGCTGCACATGGGTACCAAGTAGTCGAGAGAAAGCTTGAGTCTCTGCTTCACAGAGTTGCGGGTATTGCGCGGCAACATGGGCGATCGGACAGTGATGCTGACAGATTTCCTCACCTGTCCCCCGTTTTTCAACGCTGGCTGCATAACCTTGTTCGGTAAGAAATGAGGCAAGTGCATCAATTTTCTTTGTGCGCTTTGCAAGAAAAGGAGCCGCCTTACGTTCAATATCTTCGGCGCGCGATTCTGCGAAGGCGGTAACTAAATGATCTCCAGAATGTGCCGCCATAAACTTCAACGCTGCTACAGCTAAATCGTCGTAGGTATGTTCAAATTGTGAACGTCCCTCATCAGTCATGAGAAAGACTTTGGAAGGTCTGCCTCTGCCTCGGGTGGAGCCCACTCGTGGATCGCGGGCTTCTAATATGCCATCAGCGACTAAGAGATCGAGGTGGCGACGAATGCCCGCCGGAGTAAGGGCAAGGCGCTTGCTCAGGGTGCTGGCCGTAGATGGGCCGTTCTCCAAAATCGAACGGGCGATCGCATCGCGCGTGCGAATATCCTCGCCTGGATGATGATCGATTTTCACAACATAAATGTATCGTAATTAACTATGCGCTTCTACCTGAAGATAGGCGTGGCTGGCATAAGGTAGCCATATGCGCGTGCGGACAGCTCTTTTCGGGGTACTTCTCTTCCTACAAAGCGCCCTGGTTGTTACTGGTGGCGCCGTTCGCTTAACCGGCTCAGGGCTTGGCTGTCCGACCTGGCC
>CAXNHI010000122.1:0-3152 GCA_964202195.1 Candidatus Planktophila sp.
CACCGGCGAATGAGTTCGTTAGAAAAACCAATCCTTACCTGGTTTAAAAAGAACAAAAGAGATTTACCATGGCGTGACACAACCCCGTGGGGTGTAATGGTCAGTGAATACATGTTGCAACAAACTCCGGTCAACCGCGTTCTTCCTAAATGGAATGAATGGATGGAGCGTTGGCCAACTCCCAAAGATTTAGCAATGGCAACGCCTGCACAAGTAATTACCGCCTGGGGACGTCTTGGATATCCACGACGTGCACTTCGTCTACATGCCGCCGCACAAATCATCACTGAAAATTTCAACAACAAAGTCCCGGAAGATCAAGAAACTTTACAACTGCTGCCCGGCATTGGTGAATACACCGCTGCTGCTATTGCAGCCTTTGCCTTTGAACAACGCTCTCTTGTTATGGATGTAAACATTCGCAGATTATTAGTACGTGCAATAGATGGTAAAGAGCATCCGAAGCCTGCACCTACCGCTAAAGAGAAAGCAAGACGCCTGGAAATATTACCAAGTAAGAACGCACATCTTTGGGCTGCTGCAACAATGGAACTCGGCGCACTTGTGTGTACATCAAAGAATCCATCATGCAAACTGTGTCCAATTATTGGCCAATGCCAATGGCGTAAAAATGGTTATCCGAAAACAGAATTGGTTCGTAAATCACAAGATTGGCATGGCACTGATCGCAAATGCCGCGGAACTATTGTTCAAGCATTACGCGAGAATGAATCACTCACTGAATCTGCAATCAAGAAGTTGTGGCCCGAGGAATCACAGGTCGAAAAAGCATTGAAAACATTGGCTGATGACCTACTTATTCAAAGACTCCCCCGCAATCGCTATAGACTTCCGCAATGATTCGTTATGCAACTAAGGCGGATATTCCTCGTATCCATCAGCTGATTAAAGATCTTGCTGAGTATGAGAAAGCACCATTAGAAGCCAAGGCGACACTTGAGCAAATTGAGGAATCACTTTTTAGTGATCATCCAGTCGCCTACTGCCACGTTGCAGAAGACGGTGGTCTTGTAGTTGGAATCTCTATCTGGTTTCTCAACTACTCAACATGGATCGGTAAGCCTGGAATCTATCTTGAAGATCTCTACGTTGATCCCGCATACCGTGGTAGGGGCTATGGATTAGCTTTTCTAAAAGAGCTTGGAAAGATCTGCGTTGAACGTGAGTATGAAAGATTGCAATGGTGGGTTCTAGATTGGAACCAACCAAGCATCGATTTCTATAAATCCTTAGGGGCAGTGCCCATGGATGAATGGACTGTTTATCGCGTTAGCGGAGATGCACTTAAAAAACTTGGTAGTTAATTAAGCAGTTGGTGCTTCAGCAAGATCTTCAGGGGAATCAGGCGTTGCCACCTTCGGTGCTCCGGCAAATGTGAATTTTGCTTCAGCCCCTTCGCCTTCGACGTCAACAACGATGATCTCGCCAGCCTTTAGTTCACCAAACAAGATTCTCTCTGATAACCCATCTTCGATCTCACGTTGAATAACACGACGCAATGGACGTGCACCCAACAGTGGATCGTAACCACGGTCTGCTAGAAGATTCTTGGCAGCAGGGGTTAATTCGATTCCCATGTCCTTGGTCTGCAAACGATCATCAAGATTTTTAAGCATCAGATCAACAATTTGAATGATCTGTGGCTTAGTCAACTGGTGGAAGACGATGATGTCATCAATACGGTTGAGGAACTCAGGGCGGAAGTGAGATTTAAGTTCATCACTAACCTTGCCCTTCATGCGCTCGTAATTAGTCATGTCGTCATCGCTGTTCGCAAAACCAAGCCCGAGTGACTTAGAGATGTCACGAGTACCAAGGTTTGTAGTCATGATGATGACTGTGTTCTTGAAATCTACTTTTCGACCTTGTGCATCTGTTAGATGACCTTCTTCGAGCACTTGAAGAAGTGAGTTGAAGATATCTGGATGTGCCTTTTCGATTTCGTCGAAGAGAACAACTGAGAATGGACGACGGCGAACCTTTTCAGTTAGCTGTCCACCCTCGTCATATCCAACATATCCTGGAGGCGAACCGAACAAACGTGAGGCTGTGTGGCGCTCTGAGTATTCAGACATATCAAGTTGAATCAACGCATCTTGATCACCAAATAAGAATGAAGCAAGTGTGCGAGAAAGTTCAGTCTTGCCAACACCTGAAGGGCCAGCAAAGATAAATGATCCGCCAGGACGACGAGGATCTTTCAGACCTGCGCGTGTGCGACGGATTGCTTGTGACAAGGCTTTAATCGCTTGATCTTGTCCGATGACACGGTTATGTAATTCATCTTCCATACGAAGCAGACGTGCTGTTTCTTCTTCAGTTAATTTAAAGACTGGAATACCTGTTGATGCAGATAGAACCTGAGCGATGAGTTCTTCATCAACTTCAGTGACCTTATCTAGATCTGTTGCTTTCCAATTCTTTTCGGCTTCATGTTTCTCGGTAATAAGAGTCTTTTCCTTATCACGAAGAGTTGCTGCTAATTCAAAATCTTGTCCATCAATTGCTGACTCTTTTTCTTTGCGAGCATTTGCAATCCTGTCATCAAATTCGCGAAGCTCGGCTGGCGCAGTCATGCGCTTAATGCGAAGACGTGAACCTGCTTCATCAATAAGGTCGATTGCCTTATCTGGCAAGAAACGATCTGAGACATAACGATCTGCAAGGTTTGCAGCAGCTGCGAGCGCGCCATCGGTGATTGATACGCGGTGGTGGGTTTCGTAGCGATCCCGAAGACCCTTCAAGATCTCAATTGTGTGGGCAACAGAAGGCTCTTTAACCTGTATTGGCTGGAAACGGCGCTCTAGGGCTGCATCCTTTTCAACATGCTTGCGATACTCATCAAGAGTTGTTGCACCAATTGTCTGTAGCTCACCTCGTGCAAGCATTGGCTTCAAGATGCTTGCAGCATCAATTGCACCTTCTGCAGCACCTGCACCGACAAGTGTGTGAATTTCATCGATGAAAAGAATGATGTCACCGCGAGTTTTAATCTCTTTGAGAACCTTCTTTAAGCGCTCTTCGAAATCTCCACGATAGCGACTACCTGCAACAAGTGCTCCCAAATCTAGTGAGTACAACTGCTTATCTTTTAAAGTTTCTGGAACATCATTTTTGTAAATCGCTTGTGC
>CAXNHI010000123.1:0-3129 GCA_964202195.1 Candidatus Planktophila sp.
TTCCTAAGACCTGCGTGTCTGCCATTTCACCACTCCCGCAAAAGAGTGTTCTTACTTCTCTCGAAGTGTCCATCTAGTGTCACAGAAACGTTATTTATTTCCTGTGGCTATTGCCCTAGGTTACGGGTAAGTTCGCCTTTGTTCCAAACCGAGTTCCAAACCGAGTTCCACACCGATAACAGCGCCCCACAAGACTTCGGGAGAAGACCATGTCAGTAACACCAACCCCAGCAGATAAATTCACCTTCGGACTCTGGACCGTCGGTTGGCAGGCGCGTGACCCCTTCGGAGACCCAACTCGTGGGCCGTTAGACCCAGTTCGCACCGTGAATGAGCTTGCAGCACGTGGTGCTTACGGTGTGACATTCCACGATGATGACTTGATTCCCTTTGGTAGCGATGACACATCTCGCAAGGGACATATTGATCGTTTTAAGAAGGCTCTTGCAGATACCGGAATGAAAGTTCCGATGGCGACAACAAATCTCTTCTCGCACCCAGTATTTAAAGATGGTGCATTTACATCAAATGATCGCGATATTCGTCGTTACGCACTTCGTAAAGTAATGCGCAATATTGAACTTGCCGTTGAACTTGGCGCAGAGACTTACGTATGTTGGGGTGGACGCGAAGGCGCAGAATCTGACGGAGCAAAGGATGCCTATGTTGCGCTAGATCGTTTCCGCGAAGCATTTAATATCCTCGGTGAATTTGTCACCGATAACGGATACAAAATTAAGTTTGCAATTGAACCAAAGCCAAATGAGCCACGCGGAGATATCTTCTTGCCAACAATTGGCCACGCGCTCGCATTTATTAATTCACTCGATCGTCCAGAACTTGTTGGAGTTAATCCAGAAGTTGGACACGAACAGATGGCAGGCCTTAACTTTGTTCACGGAATCGCGCAAGCGCTCTGGCACGGAAAGCTATTCCATATCGATCTCAACGGTCAGCACGGTCCAAAGTACGATCAGGACCTTGTCTTCGGCCATGGCGATCTCAAATCAGCCTTCTTCCTTGTAGATCTTCTCGAAAGCCGCAAGTACGCAGGTCCAAAGCACTTTGATTACAAGCCATCACGCACCGAAAGCGATAAGGGTGTCTGGGAGTCAGCAACTGCAAATATGCGTACCTACCTGCTTCTTAAAGAGCGCGCACTTGCCTTCCGTAGCGATCCACGTGTTATCGCTGCAATGAAGGAGTCCAATATTCCAGGACTCACCGAACCAACTCTTAAAGCTGGCGAGACATGGAAATCGCTGACAGAGCCTGAAAACTTTGATCTTGAGGCAGCTGGCGCACGTGGATATCACTACGAAGCGCTCGATCAACTTGCTCTCGAACACCTCATGGGAGTTAAGGGCTGAACCCTTCCCTCATGCGCTTTACCAACGGTTTCTGGCTTTTAGGCGAGAGTTCGCTTACGCAAAACGGGGCGGAATTGAACCCTCTGTTGAAACGGTAAGAGCTGACCAACGCGCAGCTAAGGCCGTCGCCTTTGCATCAATAGTTTTATTAATCACTAAGTAGTGCAGCAGAGCCGATAAGAAAGCATCGCCAGCACCTGTTGTATCTACAACTTTGGCTTCCTCCGCTGGTTGGAAGATTGAACCTTGCGCGCTATAGAAAGTCGCACCTTCTGCACCGCTAGTGACGACAACATATGTAAAGCGTGTGAGAGCTTGTTCAACTGAGTAATCGCCAGAGAAATCATCTCGCGAGCCAATGAGATAGTCGGCGCGAATCACCTGGGGATCTGTCAGCGCTGCCGATCCCACCACTGTTATTGCACCGGCTTTCTGGGCAATCGCCAGATCCTTCACGAAATTATTTCGCCAGATCACGAAGGCGACAATGTCACCCTTTTGAATTGGCAATCCGTCGAGAGAGACCTGATTTAGTTTGTCATCTGAAATCACAACAATGGTGCGCTCACCCTTTTCATCAACGGGTATTGCTACATGTGAGATGGGGCCAGGAATCATTGGCGTATAGAGCATTTCAATATCTGAGATCTTCAAGTGTTCATCGAGTTTATGGCTGAGCTCATCATCTCCCAGATAACTAACGAATTTAACTGCCGTACCCGTCGACGCCAACGCAATTGCAACGTTTGCTCCGGTGCCGCCAGGCCGTTCAATACTCTGACCATCGTGATACTTCACGCTATCCCATGCAACTGGACCAACAACCCAGACAGCACAATTACGCTTGCGATAGATAATCTCTAGTGATTCACGTGCAGTTGAGATCTCACCCCACATCACCTGATTAATCCACGGAATTACATAGAAGCCATGACTTGCTGGAAAACGAAGTGAAACAAGAGCGCCGGAGAGTGCGCTGACGGTGTCGGTATCCCCACCCTGTCGACAGGCGCTGAGGTAGGCCTCTTCTACCGTCGATGACGAATGAGCAATTGCGATAACTGTCTTGAGAGTGTGAAGCGGATCGAGTGAGACGTGCAGAAGTGGATCAAAGTTGATTGAGAAATAATCGTCATAGCCAATTGCCTCTGCCTCAGCATGCGCAACAGAGAGAATGTCGGCAGATGGGTCCTCAAGCAGTACTGCAAACAATTTAGATGCAATCAGTGAAGTTGCCACAGCGCGTTCATGTGAATGTGTTGCGCGTGCAATCTCTGAAATCCACTCACGACGATTGAGATCATCATCGGACTTATATGCCATACCCAGAAGTGCAGTACGCATCATGGCACCGTTGGAGTTACCGATAAAATGTACTTCGGACTCTTTAACGGGAAGTCCCACCGCAGCTCGCGTTGTTGGCCCAAGCCCGCGCAAGACCGGCAGATTTTCTGTCAAAAGTTCTATACATCGTTGCCGGGCTGAAGCTGGACTACTTGAAGCTAACGACTGGATAGAGAGAAGTGTGAGCAAAGTGTCATCGCTTACTCCACCTAGTGGCCAATCAGGAATCTCACTCAAAGAACTCGTAACACTATATTCATCTTTGAATTCATATTGCACACCAAAGGCATCCCCTGCCGCGTATGCAAAGAGAGCGGTGGCGATGCTCGTCTGCACTTGTTCATCAATAGGTGAAGAAAAAGATCTGGGAAAGAGGAAAGAGCCGGCAAAATCTGCCAGCTCTTTCCGTGATGAC
>CAXNHI010000124.1:0-3114 GCA_964202195.1 Candidatus Planktophila sp.
GTCACATTGACGCTGATACCTCGTCCGATCAGAGCGGTAATTGCTGGAAGCCCAGCTTTGGTGGCAGGAACCTTGATCATGACATTGGGACGGTTAACAAGAGCGTGAAGAGCTATACCTTCATCAATCGTCTCTTGCGTCTTGTGGGCTAGACGCGGATCAACTTCGATACTCACGCGACCGTCAATACCTTTACTAGCACCATAGATCTCGGCAAAGAGATCACAGGCAACTCGTACATCATCAGTTGTTAATGTGCGTACGACTTCGTCAACGCTCTTTCCAGATAAGGAAGCGATATCGGCGGCATACTCATCTGCACCTGTAATAGCAGCACCGAAAATACTGGGATTAGTTGTTACACCTCGAACGCCATCGTGGTTGATGCGATGGGGGAGGCTGTGGGGATCTGATCCTGTGAGTTTTGAACGTGAGAGATCATCAAGCCAGATAGATGTTCCCGCTTTTAGAATCTCTTCTTGCTTCATGTACGCGCCGCCAATACCTTCGAAACAACATTGTCGACTGTGAAACCAAACTCTGCAAAGAGTTGTGAGGCAGAAGCTGATGCGCCGTAGTGATCGAGGCTAATGATTACTCCCGAATCTCCAACGTACTCACGCCAGCCTTGAGCAATTCCGGCTTCGATGCTCACGCGTAGGGCAGATCTTGGAATTACACTCTCTCTATAACTCTCACTCTCTTGGTTAAACCATTCCAAACAGGGGGCGCTCACTACTTGGGTTGAAATTCCCTGCGCATTAAGTGCTTCCGCACTCTTTACCGCAAGGCTTACTTCAGAACCTGTTGCGATAATAACGACATCGGCTTTCTTGGGCGCTGCAAGTAGTACATATGCACCCTTGTCGACACCTTCAGCACTGGCGCAGATGGTGCGGTCGAAGACGGGAAGGTTCTGTCGTGAAAGGAGAATGCCTGCAGGTTGCTGACGGAGCAAGATCGACTTCCAAGCCTGGGCAACTTCATTGGCATCTGCAGGACGAATAGTCGCAAAATTAGGGATGGCGCGAAGGGCTGCGAGATGTTCAATAGGCTGATGTGTAGGTCCATCTTCACCAAGGCCAATCGAATCATGTGTCCAGACAAATGTCGTTGGAATATTCATGAGTGCGGCTAATCGAACTGATGGCCGCATGTAATCGCTAAAGACTGCAAATGTTCCACCGAATGAACGCGTTAATCCGTGGAGGGTTATTCCGTTAAGGATTGAACCCATAGCATGTTCACGAATTCCAAAGTGAATAATGCGCCCGTACGGATTCGCACCCTTCATCGCACTGGATTTCGGCAAGAAGGAATCGCCACCTTCGATAGTCGTATTGTTGCTATCAGCTAAATCTGCCGATCCTCCCCAAAATTCTGGGAGCACCCCAGCGATAGCGTTGATTACTTTTCCAGAGGCTGCTCGGGTGGCCACATCTTTACCTGCTTCAAAGACGGGCAATACTGATTCCCATTCAGCAGGTAGCTCTCTCTTAACTAAGCGCTCTAGTAACGCTGCCTTATCTGAGTGGGCAGACTTCCATGTTGCAAAACGCTTATTCCATTCATTGCGTGTAGCAGCGCCACGATCTTTAACTAGTCGGATGTGGGCCAAGACATCATCTGGCATTGCAAATTTTTCATCAGGATTAAGTCCGAGCTCAACTTTGGTCGCAGCAATCTCATCATCGCCTAGCGCTGAACCATGTGACTTTGCAGTATTGCGTAGCTTTGGTGCTGGCCATGCAATGACTGTCTTCACACGAATAAGTGTTGGCTTAACAGTCTGAGCCTTTGCCGAAATCATTGCGTCATCCAGCGCAACGATATCAACGCTTCCATCTGACATTGTTGCAACCTCGATAACATCCCAGCCGTAGGCGCGGTAACGCGCAGAGACATCTTCGGTGAAAGAGATATGCGTATCTCCCTCGATTGAGATGCGGTTGTCGTCATAGATAACGTTGAGATTACCTAGCTCTTGTGTTCCCGCAAGTGATGATGCTTCAGCGCTGACACCCTCTTGTAAGTCACCATCTGAACAGATCACCCAGATGGAGTGATCAAAGATTGATTGGCCTGCAGCGGCATCAGGATCTAACAATCCACGCTCATATCGTGCCGCCATTGCAAAACCAACAGCGGTCGCAACTCCCGCCCCAAGTGGACCTGTAGTCATCTCGACACCGGCAGTGTGTCCAAATTCTGGGTGGCCCGGAGTGAGAGATCCCAGCGTGCGAAACTCTTGCAAATCTTTCATCGTCAATCCGTAGCCGCTGAAGAAAAGTTGTGTGTAGAGAGTCATTGACGAGTGACCGCACGAGAGAATGAATCGATCGCGACCCACCCACTGTGGATCTGATGGATCATGAATCAGATGACGCTGAAAGAGAGTGTAAGCAACTGGAGCAAGAGCCATCGCAGTGCCAGGATGGCCGTTTCCTACCTTTTGAACAGCATCCATCGCAAGTGCTCGCGCATAGGCAATTGCGCGATCATCAAGTGGGCTCCAATTGCTCAGTGTGGTCAGGGTGGTCATTGTTGGTCTCTTTCCTGTTGTGATGTTCGAACTACTGAAAGTCGAATTCGCCAAGCCGCGATCCAGAAAATTGTAGCCCCAGCTAGGTGGGCCGCGACGAGAATTTCAGGTATGCCAGTGAAGTACTGGGTATAGCCAATGGCTCCTTGAGCAAGTGTGACAGCGAAGAAAATATAGATCGCTTTCTTTGTCGATTGCGCAACGGATGCCGCAACCAATAGCGCAATTGTTAATCCAACGAGGAAGATCACAGCATCTGCGTGCAAAATTGCGACGGATCTGATGTCAAAACCAAAACGTTGGGTTTTTTCATCGCCAGCATGTGGGCCGCTACCCGTAACAAGTGTCCCAAGAATAAGAACGACAAATGCGACAACGATATGTAATTGTGAGATGAGAGAAAGAGTCTTTGTTGGCGCAGCAACCTTAAATTGAGGTGCTTCTCTTCGTGAATAGATTGAAGCCGCACCGGCAATCAAAAGCATCGATAGCAGTAAGTGACCTGCAACTGGCAGTGGATGCAGATCTGTAAGAACTGTGATCCCACCGAGCACGCCTTGTCCCAAGATTCC
>CAXNHI010000125.1:0-3091 GCA_964202195.1 Candidatus Planktophila sp.
AAAGAGTTCATCGGTCAGCATCGTGTTCGTGAACAGATAGATGTTCTTCTTACGGCGGCACGAAATCGTGGCGCAGCTGCCGATCACATCTTGCTCTCTGGTCCACCAGGATTAGGCAAGACAACTCTTGCGATGATCTTGGCGTCCGAAATGTCAACACCAATTCGTATCACTAGCGGACCTGCGATCACACATGCTGGAGATCTTGCGGCAATCCTGTCTTCGCTGGTCGAGGGTGAAATTCTTTTTCTCGATGAAATTCACCGCTTGCCGCGACCAGCTGAAGAGTTACTTTATTTGGCGATGGAAGATTTCAGAGTTGATGTTGTTGTAGGTAAAGGACCGGGTGCCACCGCAATTCCATTGCAACTTCCACACTTCACCCTCGTTGGTGCAACGACTAGAGCAGGTTTATTGCCCAGCCCACTTCGCGATCGCTTTGGTTTCACCGCGCATCTTGATTTCTATGATGCAGCCGAGATCGAACACGTCATCTCACGAAGTGCGCAGCTTCTTGGTCTGACCATTGATAAGAAAGCTATCGCAGAGATTGCTGGAAGATCCCGAGGTACACCGCGTATCGCAAATAGATTGTTAAGGCGCGTACGTGACTATGCCCAAGTCAAGGGATCGCAATCTCTGACGCATAGCCACGCATTAGAAGCGCTTGAAATGTACGAAGTTGATAAACAAGGCTTAGATCGTCTAGATCGATCAGTTCTGGTCGCCCTTATCGATCGATTCAATGGGGGACCAGTAGGACTTTCAACGCTAGCAATTGCAGTGGGTGAAGAGACTGAAACTGTGGAATCAGTGGCCGAACCTTTCCTCGTCCGAAATGGATTTATAGCACGTACCTCACGGGGTCGAGTAGCAACCGCTCTGGGCTATACCCACTTAGGTCGCAGCGTTCCGCCCAGCCTTGCCACCCTTTTTGATCCCACCTCAGATTGATCGGAGCATCACCTCTGGTGGCCTAGACTCTGCTCTTATGTCCACACCGAATAAAGTTGTAAAGAGTTCTGCCCGTCCTGGGCGTTCCTTGGCGATACTTGCCCTCATTTTGGTCGGTCTCGGAGCAACCTCCTTCATTACAGATGCCGCATCTGTGCGCCTTGGTCTTGATCTTCGTGGAGGCACAAGCGTCACGCTCCAACCGCGCGCATCGACTGCCGGAAACGAAGTTACCTCAGAGGCTATTGATCAAGCAGTTGAGATTATTCGCCAGCGTGTGAACTCATTAGGTGTTGCAGAGAGCGAAGTAACAGCGCAAGGAAGCGGAACAAACCGCCAAATTGTGATCTCAGTTCCTGGAGAAAATGGTCGACGTGTAGTGGATCTTGTCGGACAGACAGCTGAACTTCGTTTCCGTCAAGTTCTTGCATCTGGTCTAGGAATTCCAGCGTCAGCGGATACATCAACTGTGGCAACCCCAGTTGCAGGTGTGTCAGAAGCTGTGAACCTAGCTTTTGCTAATCTCAATTGCACAAGCGCCGAAAGCTTGCAGGGAACAGGTTCTGATGATCCTGCAGCAGCAATTACTGCATGTTCCAAAGATGGTGGGACCAAGTACATCTTGGCACCTGCTGAGGTATTAGGTCGCCAAATTTCAAAAGCTTCAGCTGGAATAGACACTCAAGCTGGAAGTGCGTGGAGTGTTTCGCTTACATTTAACGGTGAAGGAACTAGTGCATTTGGCCAGTTGACCGCGCGAGTAACTTCTTTGCCAGAACCAACTAACCAGGTTGCCATTGTTCTCGATGGAATTGTTCAATCATCTCCTCGCATCACTGAGGCGATTCCGTCCGGTACTGCACAAATCACAGGATCATTCACACAAGTTGAAGCTCAAGACTTGGCGAATGTTCTCAAGTACGGAGCACTTCCACTTGCATTTGATCGTGGCGAAGTTCAGCAGGTTTCTCCAACACTAGGTTCTGAACAACTCGATGCCGGTCTTTTAGCTGGAGCCCTTGGTTTGATCCTAGTTACGATCTATTCATTCCTTTATTACCGCGGTCTCGGTATCGTAGTTACTGGATCACTTGCGGTTGCAGCTCTCATGATCTACCTCCTCGTCCTCGTGCTGGGAGAAGCTATCGGTTTCACTCTCACACTCGCGGGAATCGCCGGAATTATTGTGGCGGTAGGTATTACAGCCGACTCGTTTGTGGTCTATTTCGAACGTATTCGTGATGAGATTCGTGAGGGTCGATCGCTACGATCGGCGGTCGAAAGTGGCTGGATTAAAGCTCGGCATACGATTTTGGTAGCAGATGCGGTCTCAATCATCGCAGCAGCACTTCTCTACTTCTTTGCTGTCGGAGGCGTGCAAGGCTTCGCATTTACACTCGGCTTAACAACCCTTGTCGACTTACTCGTTGTTTATATCTTCACAAAGCCTTTGATGACTCTGATGGCAAAGTTGGAATTCTTCAATTTAGGCCATCGTTTCTCTGGTGTATCCGATAAGAGTTCTGGCGTAAGTCGCCCAACAGCACGCGTGGAGGCATAACATGTCATCAATCAAGGGTCTTGGCGGCCGACTTTATTCAGGTGAGACGTCATTTAATATCGTAGGAAATGCCAAGCGTTGGTACATAGTCTCAGCGCTATTTACCCTGCTTTCAATTGGGGCACTAACTTTGCAGGGACTTCACCTCGGTATCGAATTCAAGGGTGGATCTGCCTATACATTCACATCAACCACTGCAACAGTTGAGCAGGCTAGAAGCGCTGTCGAGGGAGCTGGAATTTCATCGGAGCTCATCGTCCAGAAAGTGGGCGATAGCAAGATCCGTGTGCAGACAGGTTCACTCACCAATGCGCAGTCGGATGCAGTTGAATCGGTGATTGTTTCAACTTTTGGTGTCAGCGCTGAATCGATTGATACGCAGATCATTGGTCCATCGTGGGGTAAGGAAATTACCAAGAAAGCTCTCTACGGATTGATTGCATTCCTAATTGTCATCATGGTCTTCTTGGCGATGACCTTTGAGCCAAAAATGGCGATTGCAGCGATTGTTGCCGTCGTTCATGACGTCTTCATTACAGTCGGAATCTACGCACTCGTTGGATTCGATGTAACGCC
>CAXNHI010000126.1:0-3075 GCA_964202195.1 Candidatus Planktophila sp.
GGACGCAAAGCAGCGCGCGAAGCGATTGGATTGCCACAAGATGCTCACATCTTGGCATTTGTTGGTCGCATTCAGCCACATAAAGGTCCTGAAGTATTAATTCGTGCAGTTGCAGAGATGCTCAGCCACTCACCGCATCTTCGCCCCAAGTTAATCACGATCATCATGGGCGGAGCTTCTGGCAGCGGTCTCGGTGAAGTTGAACGTCTTAAGGATTTAGCCTCTTGGCTGAACATTAGCGATGTTGTTCGATTTGAAAATCCAGTTCCACGTGCGCAAATTCCACAGTGGTATCGCGCAGCAGATCTCGTCTGCGTTCCAAGTTATTCCGAAAGTTTTGGCCTTGTCGCGCTCGAAGCACAAGCGTGCGGAACACCAGTAGTTGCAACCGCAGTCGGTGGGCTTCGTACAGCAGTTGCTGACGGTATCTCTGGCGTATTAGTTGATGGCCACGATCCACGTGCCTGGTCTTCAGTATTGGCCCGTCTGATCCAAGAGCCACAGCGTCGAGTGCTGCTTTCTATGGGTGCAATCGAACATGCATCACACTTTGGTTGGGATGCAACTGCGCGCGGAACACTTGATATCTACGATCGCATCATTGCAACATCTGCCTCAGCTCGCAAAATTATTGGATAACCGTGGCATTTAATACCGTTGATGTCATCGCAACTTTTCTAGCAGATCATAGCCTTGAATATGATCGCCCTTCAGAACACACATTTCTTGTCACGCTGCCTGGTCAGACCAAACTTGCAACACATTGCGCACTCATTGTCGGTGATCACACCTTAAGCATTAGCGCCTTTGTTATTCGCAAACCTGATGAAAATGCAGGCGATGTCCATGCCTGGTGCATGGCAAAGAATGCTGCGATGTATGGCATCGCATTTGCCACCAACGAACTTGGTGATATCTATCTTGTTGGGCGCCTGCCGCTGGCGGCTGTCAATGAAGTCGAACTTGATCGATTACTGGGATCTATCATGCAATATGCCGATAGCTCCTTTAATCCGCTCTTGGAACTCGGATTTGCAAATGCGATTCGGCGCGAGTGGGCATGGCGAGTAAATCGCGGTGAATCGCTGGCAAACCTTGATGCATTCCAACATTTAATTTAAATGCTTTAGGATGTAGCCATGAATCTCATCCTCTTGCGCCACGGCGAATCTGAATGGAATGCCAAGAATCTCTTTACCGGTTGGGTCGATGTTCGACTATCAACAAAGGGTGAAGAAGAGGCAAAGCGCGGTGGAGTTCTTTTAAGCCAAGCAGGGCTCTTGCCTGATGTCGTTCACACATCTCTCTTGCGTCGCGCAATCACAACGTCACAACTTGCTTTAGATAATTGTGATCGCCACTGGATTCCCGTCAAGCGTTCATGGCGTTTAAACGAGCGTCACTACGGTGCGCTCCAAGGAAAAGATAAGGCGCAGACTTTGGCCGAGTACGGCGAAGAGCAATTTATGCTCTGGCGTCGCTCATTTGATGTGCCACCTCCTGCTATTGCAGATGGCTCGCAGTACTCACAGGACGCTGATCCTCGCTATAGCGATTTGGGTACCGATCTTCCACGCACTGAATGCCTGAAAGATGTTGTCACGCGTATGCTTCCCTACTGGCGTGAATCCATCGTTCCTGATTTAAAGGCCGGTAACACTGTTCTTATTACAGCTCACGGCAATTCATTACGAGCACTTGTAAAGCACCTTGATGGAATCAGCGATGAAGATATTGCTGGGTTAAATATTCCAACTGGAATTCCGCTGCACTATGCGCTTAACGCCGATCTCACACCAGTAGTTAAAGGTGGAACGTATTTAGATCCAGCTGCAGCAGCCGATGCCATTAAGGCAGTTGCAAATCAAGGTAAGAAGTAAAAGTTAGAGAGCTGCTCGGCTCTCTGATGCGTATTCGCCCTTAACAAGGAAGTAGACGCGGCGAGCAATCGAAACTGCGTGGTCTGCGCAACGCTCGTAGTAGCGACCAAGCAGAGTCATATCAATCGCGGTTTCGATTCCATGCGTCCATGAATCATCAAGAAGAGCGATAAAGAGTGCGCGGTGCAGCGTATCCATCTCATCATCGTCGGTCTCAAGTTCGATAGCAGCTTGAAGATCCTGGTTCTTAACAACATGAGTTGATTTTTCAATAATTTTCTTTGCTGTCGTACCCATATTTTCAATGATCGATACTAATTCTGGTGGTACAGCAACTGCTGGATAACGCATACGTGCAAGCTTTGCGATGTGGTGGCAGAGATCGCCCATACGCTCAAGGTCTGCGCTCATACGGAGTGAAGTAACCAAGATACGAAGGTCTTGAGCAACAGGTTGCTGACGTGCCATCAAATTAATTGCACGAGCTTCAAGATCGTGTTGGATGGTGTCGAGTTTTTCATCCTCAGAGATGACTTGCTCGGCTAGCTTTACATCGGCGTTGAGAAGTGCCGCAGAGGAGCGCTCCATCGCAACAGCGACCATCTCTCCCATAGTGACGAGGGTGGCTTGAATGGCATCTAACTCTTCATGAAAGGCATCGCGCATGTTGAAAGTCTACATGCTTAACGATCTAATACGGGGCAGGTTTATGAATAGAAATTGAACAACGGCTGAAGAGTAAGTAATCAAGGGATAAATGCCCTTTCTGATTCTCTAACCCCTGCCCGCCTCTCTACTATAGGAACATGTTCACCCGCCGAATTAAGAGCCAAGAGTCTCCATCTCCGGTTGGCTTACCTCAATTAGCTATCGATCTGCTCGAGGTAATTGATGCCGAATACATCATCTTGACCCCATTTGATGTTGTTCTTGAAAGCTCAAGCGGGATTAGATCCTTTGGTATTCTCAAAGAAATTAGAATAACTTCCCAACCAATTCTTAATCTAGTTCGCGCAGTCAGACGATCAGGTAAATATGAAGAGCAGACTCTTGCACTGCCGAGAGGACCTCTTGGTGATGGCACCCACGACCTCGTTGTACGAGTATCACTTGTTGGCGAAGAAGGCTTAGTTGCGATCCTCGTCTTTGATGATTCTGAGTTTCATAGACTGGACTCAATGCGTAGAGATTTTGT